>PIVQ01000075.1 GCA_003354055.1 Desulfobacteraceae bacterium
TCCAATGTCTACCATGACAAAGACGGCAAATACCTGACCTCAGGGTTCGAGTATGAAACCATCTGGGCTTTCGGTGCCCATACCACAATCAAAGAACTGGACACAATTGCCATGCTGGACCGTCTTTGCGACGACTTCGGCCTTGATACCATTGAAATGGGAGTAACCCTGGGTATTGCCATGGAAGGCGGCATGATTTCCTGGGGTGACGGTGCAGCAGCCATTGAACTGCTATCAAAAGTCGGTGCCTATGCCCCTGAAGGCAAGATCATCGGTAACGGTGCCCTATTCACCGGCGATGCCCTTGGCGTAGACCGCGTACCTGTTGTTAAAAAACAGGCACTGCCGGCCTATGACCCCCGTGCCTGTAAAGGCGTCGGCGTCACCTATGCCACCACCCCCATGGGGGCAGACCATACTGCCGGTTACGGCGTCACAGCCAACATCCTGGCAGTCGGCGGATCAATCGATCCTCTGAAAAAAGAGGGGAACATGGAACTGTCCCAGGGTCTCCAGATCGCCACGGCAGCCATTGATGCTGCGGGCCTCTGCCTGTTTGTGGCCTTTGCCGTTCTTGATAATGAAGACGGCCTGCCCACAGTGGCCAAGATGCTCAATGCCCAGTACGGGCTTGAGCTGACCCCGGATGATATCCTTGAACTGGGTAAATCCATTCTCAGAAATGAGAAAGAGTTTAACAAAAGAGCTGGCTTCACCGCTGTGGATGACATGCTGCCTGAAATGTTCAACGATGACTTCCCGCCCCATAAGGCCACCTGGGATTTCACCAGTGAGGATCTTCAGAAGACTCTGGATTTCTAATCCTGAAATTCAAGTTTAGGTAACGGCCGGGCGGAAATTACTCCGCCCGGCTTTTTTTTGCAATAATTCCACTGGAATACCATTCGGCCTTCTTTTCTTATTGAACAGATTTTCATTGTTCATTATACTGAAAGCATCAGTTCTGCACCTTGTCCTGCCTACCCTGTTCCGATCCTACGGCGCCTCATTGACAAAGGTTTCCCCATGGTACCTGAAATTCCATATCCCCCTTTTCTGTAAACCTGTTTGCCCGGAGAATAATGACCTTACCCGGCAGACCCCAAAAAGGAGGTTTATCATGACTGACAAGACAAAAGACCTGACCGGGCCGGGAATCGGAGATTACGATCAATTGGCCAAAGAACTGCCCAAAGGCTATCGGGCGCTTCTGTCGCCCATGGACAGGATGAAAGGCGTATTTGCCATAAAAAATTATATCGAAGCAAATCTGTGCAACACCCTGAATCTTCAGATGATACAGGTTCCCCTCATTGTCGACCGGGACAGCGGGGTCAATGATTATCTGGATCGTGACGGCTCCAGAACGCCTGTGGAATTCCCCTGCGGCCTGGGTATCGATCCCCCGATTCAGGGCCAGATTGTCCAGGCCGCCACAAAATGGAAACGAATGGCCCTCAAGCAGTTCGGATGCAAGGCCGGAGAGGGTATCTGCACGGATATGAAGGCGGTGCGCAAGGATTATTTTCTGGATCATGACCACAGTGCTTATGTGGACCAGTGGGACTGGGAACTTACGATCACCGAAGCGGACCGGAACCTTGCTTTCCTAAAGGACATTGTCAACCGGATCTGGAAGGTAATCCGGGGTGCCGGGCAAATGATTCAGGATGTATATCCCCAACTTGGGGAGGCCGGATATCCAGAGTTACCGGAAGAGCTTGCCTTTTTCCATGCCGAAGAAATCCTTGACCTCTATCCGGATCTGCCCCGGAAACAGAGGGAAAGCCGGCTGCTGCAGGAAAAAGCGCCTGCGGTTTTCATCGCCGGCATCGGCTGGCCTTTGAAAGACGGATACCCCCATGAGATGCGGGCGGCGGATTATGATGACTGGGTGACTCCCTGCGGCGAGAAAAACGGAGAACTCCTCCACGGCTTAAACGGGGATATTCTGGTGTGGAATCCGGTAACCCGGCGGCGGCACGAGCTGACCTCCATGGGAATCCGTGTCACTAAAGACTCACTCAAGCAACAACTTCAGATGTCAGGCCAGGAAGATTTTCTGACGCTTCCCTACCACCAGGCGATTCTAAACGATGAGATCCCCCTCAGCATCGGGGGCGGTATCGGCCAGTCCCGCACCTTTATGTACCTTCTGAGAACCGCCCATATCGGGGAAGTGACCATATCGGTATGGCCGAAACAGCTCAAGGAGATCTGCACTGCACACAATATTCATGTGCTCCTGTAAAATAAAAAACGATAGGGCCAACTCGATAATAATCGGCCCTTTATCATCAAAATATGTCTGTCTCACCCATATGGGTGATGTATTTAATTTCCTTCCGCGTTATTCAATGTATCAGGTCAGTTTTCGGTTCTTTTTTTAGTTACGCACAGATCAAAGGAGAAACTCTCATGTTCAATGGATCTGAAATATTTGAAAAACACTATCACGATTATCTGGAGCAGATTGCCCGGGTTGATGGGGCATCTGTAAAAAACAGGCTTGGCATTGAAATAGACGATGGGCAGATCTGTATTCAACTTTTTCAAGATAAATACCGGATTTCAAAAGACGGTATTAAAAATTCATCAGGCATCCGGCCCAATTACGGGCTCTGCGTCATCCTTGCCAAGTACATCCTCCTCTGTCCCGATCAGATGCACCATGATCCGGAATGGGTCTCATTTCGGGACTTTAAACAAACCTCCCATTTTACAAATGTGAATTTTTTTGCCAGTGATACTGAGCAGGCCATCCTCAAACGATACCGTGGGAGGTGTGATGCCCTTGCCCGCGCTTGTGAGAAATCAGGGGGGATTCAGCCGGATACGGATTTGCCCTATGATCTGGCATATGAAATCAATATCCTGCCCCGAATCTCGCTTCTGCTTCTCTTTAATGATCAGGATGATGAATTTGACGCCCAATGCACCGTCCTTTTTCAAAGGCATGCTGAATTCTATCTTGATCCTGAATCTTTGGTCATGACCAGTTCATTGCTGGCACATCGATTAAAAAAAGCAGATGAACTTAACTTAAACAGATCAACCCATTAAAAAGGAGTACACAATGGACTATCTTCAAATGACAGCCCCCTGCGGCCTGGATTGTTTTAATTGTAATTTCTTTCTGGCCCGTGAAAACCGGGACGCCATGGAAACGGTTGATAAAATATCAAAAGAATATAATATTCCGGTTGAGACTATGTTGTGTAAAGGATGCCGGAACCATGACGGACAGGTTCCCATGCAAAAGCATATTTTTGGAGACTCACACCAATGTGCAGCCTATGAATGTGCAAAAGAAAAAGGGGTAAAGCTTTGCGGTGATTGTGATGAATTCCCTTGTGACAATCTTCACCCCTATGCAGACAGGGCGGATGAACTGCCCCATAATATGAAGGTGTTCAACCTTTGTCTGATCAATAAACTGGGACTGGAGGCATGGGCGGAATCTAAAGCCGGCAAGGTTCGGAAAACATATTTTACAAAGCCGTGGAGCTTGGCAAAATAAAAACTTTATCGGAGGTTAACTATGGCAGTAAAAAGGGTCTGGCACGGATGGACCACCCTGGAAAATGCTGACACATACCAGCACCTTCTTCATGATGAGGTTTTCCCCGGCATTGAAGCCAAAAAAATTCCCGGGTATCAAAAGATGGAACTGCTGCGCCAAAATCATGAAGCAGAGGTGGAGTTTATCACCATCATGACCTTTGACTCCCTGCAGAATGTCATTGATTTCCAGGGAGAGGATTATACCCGCTGCTATGTGCCGGATACTGCCCGGCGTGTGTTAAAAAGATGGGACAAAACCTCGGCCCATTATGAGGCCATAGAGACCCGGGAGTATTTGTAGCAGCGAGAACGGCGAGAACAGTTTATGGAAGCGCTGCGCGCACCATTTTCTATACAATTGGTGGTCTTCCTTTGCTGCTCTCGCTGTTCCAGCGGTTCTCGCCGTTCTCGCTGCGGATGCCCTGTCCTGCCCGACAGGACAATGTCCTTTCCCGCAGGACAAATCCTGTGAATTCATTAAACCTCACCAAATCTATTTTTCCGTTATCTAACTGAAATAAAAGCATATGCACGCCTGGCCTCTTTTATGGCACACCCATTGCTATATTCCTTCCCTATATAAAATAAAAACAAATTCAAGGGAGGGTATTATGAGTACAGAGGCTGTCAATCAAAGAACATTCTTACAAAAACTGGGACTGATTCTGGGGCCGGTGCTGTTTTTTTTAGTGATGATGCTGAATCTGGACCCGTCCAATCCTCTGGTGACCCGGATGGCGGCGGTTGCAGCTCTCATGGCGGTTCTTTGGGTAACTGAAGCCGTCCCTCTGGCAGCCACAGCTCTGATTCCGGTTATTCTCTTTCCCCTCCTGGGCATCATGAAGGGCAAGGCGGCAGCCGGGGTCTATTTTAATTCCACCATCTTCTTGTTCATGGGCGGTTTTCTCATTGCCCTGGCTATGGAACGCTGGAATCTTCATAAACGGATTGCCCTGTATACAGTGAAGACCATCGGCGGAGGACCATCCAGGCTGGTGTTCGGCTTTATGGTGGCGTCCGCTTTCCTGTCCATGTGGATTTCCAATACGGCCACAGCCGTGATGATGCTGCCCATTGCAATGTCCATTATTCTGAAAATGGAAGAGCAGTTTAATATGAAAGACACCCATAATTTTTCCCTTTGCCTGCTTTTGGGGATTGCCTATGCCGCGTCCATGGGCGGGGCAGCCACCCTGGTGGGCACACCGCCCAACCTGGTGCTGGTGCGGACCTTTGAGCAGACCTTTCCCACGGCAACCCCCATTTCTTTCGGAATATGGATGATGATGGCCCTGCCCTTGACCATTACCATGTTGATCGTAATCTGGGTCCTGCTGACCCGGGTGTTTTTCAAGGTGCCTGCCCATGTAGTCGTGGATCACTCCATTGTTGAAAAAGAGTATAAGAGCTTAGGTAAACTCTCTGCTGAAGAGAAAATGGTGCTGGTGATCTTTTTTATGACCGCAGTCCTGTGGATCTTCAGAAAAGATCTCAACATAGGAATAATGGTTTTTCCGGGCTGGGCAGGATTGTTGCCTTTTCCCAAGTTTATTGACGACGGGACAGTGGCCATTGCCATGGCCGCGATCCTGTTCTTCCTGCCCACCCGGTCAAAGAATGCCAAATCAGCCGCCATTCTGGACTCTACGGTATTTTCCAAGCTACCCTGGGGTATTATCCTGCTCTTTGGCGGGGGGTTTGCCCTGGCCAAAGGATTTGCGGCCTCCGGGCTTTCCGTATTTATCGGATCCAAGCTGGGGGGTCTGGAAGGGGCCAATACTATCGTCATGATCTCCGGGATCTGCACCACCCTGACCTTTTTAACGGAGCTGACATCCAACACGGCCACCACCCAGATGATTCTGCCCATATTGTCCTCCATTGCCGTGGCCATGAAAACCAACCCGCTCATGCTGCTGATTCCGGCCACTTTATCCGCATCCTGCGCCTTTATGATGCCAGTTGCCACCCCGCCCAATGCCATTATCTTCGGCAGCGGACGGGTAAAGATCTTTGAAATGGTAAAGGCCGGGATTTTTATAAATTTCATTGGGGTATTTATGATCACAGGCTTGTTCCTTGCCCTGGGAACCTTTGTGTTCTCCATCGACCCCAATGTGATTCCTGAATGGGCACTGCTGGCCCAGGGTTAGAAGGTTACCCGATCATCCCCTTCTCCCGCAGATCCCATACCGGAAAATAGACCTTGAAGAGGCTTCCCTTTGAAGGTTCCGTATCCACAATAATCAGTCCCCCGGTTTTCCTTACAATGCCATGCACCACTGAGAGCCCCAGACCGGTTCCCTCTTCTTTTGTGGTAAAATAAGGATCAAATATCTTTTCCATGATCTCAGGTGAAATGCCCGGACCTGTATCCTCAATGGCCAGTCTCAAATACCTTCCGGGAATCAGCTTCGGTACTGCGTCAGAGTCAAGAATCTCCGATTCCGCCAATACCACACTCACGGTGCCGCCCTTGTCCACCATGGCCTGCCAGGCATTGGTACACAGGTTCATGACTACCTGGTGCATCTGGGTGGGATCCGCAAGAATATAGGCATTGGACTGCAAATCGCTTTTAATGTCCACAGACCCGGGCAGTGATCCTTTTATAAGGCCCAGCACTTCGTTTACCACACGGGTCAGCATCACCGGTTCTTTGTCCTGATTCGTTTGATGACTGAACGTCAGGATCTGTTTTACCAGGTCTCTGGCCCTGTAAGCGGCATCCAGAATTTTTTGTAATTTTGTCCCGTCCCCATCCCCGTCCCTGGCTTCGGCAAGGGAGAGTTCCGTATACCCGATGATCCCGGACAGGATATTATTAAAATCATGGGCGATACCGCCGGCCAGAGTACCGATGGCTTCCATTTTCTGGCTTTGGCGTAATTGCTCAAGGGCCTCTGTCCTGGCAGCCTCTGCCTTTCTCCGCTGGACAAGTTCGAAGGAAAGCTGTTTGTTGACCTCTTCCAGCTCTCTGGTTCTTTCTTTTACCCGAAATTCCAGTACATCATTCATATCCCTTAGTTTGCGACCTGACCGTTTTACACTTTCATAGTGCAGAGCCAGATCCCTTCCCTTCTGGATAATGGACTGTTTTTCATCGGGGAGACAGGCATCATTAGAAATGATCAGCAGCTTTTTTCCCTGGGTGGTCAGAGTTGTGGCTTCAAACAGACACTCTTCTCCCTGGGTATCGATTTCGATCCAGAGACCTGAGTTATAACTTGCAAAATCCTGCCTTTCCCATCTGGATTTTACCTCCTGGATAAAATTCCCGAGAAAACTGAAGTGATCTTCTTCCAGAGGCATTCCTGAACGCAGGAGGTCAGCCTGTGGCAGAAAATCAATCCATGGGGGAGGAGAACCAAATAAACGAAACTGACCCTTATTATCCATCTCCAGCACCCCAAAATTCAATGCCAGAAAAAATTCTTCTAAAAAAAGCCTCTGGTTATTCTCAGGGTTTTGGTCGGCAAGACCTGCCAGCACCTTTTTTTTCTTTTCGATTAAAAGACTCAGCTCATTGGCGGCCTGCAGAGGAGCATTTAGATAGGCCTCTTTTTGGCTGCTGTCCCAGATAATCAGCTCATGGGTATCTTTGCCCCTGTAGAGGCGGGCATCCACACAGACACCGGAAGGCAAGGTAATACAGGAAAATTCCATCTCATCTTCCGATAAAGGGAGAATCCCTTCCATAAAGATGAGCACATCAGATATCCGGGTTGCTTCTTTCGGAATGGAAAGCTTCAATTGGGCAAGATTCCCTCCCCAATGTAGAATCCCTCCATGGTCATCTGCTATAAAATAAGCAATTGCAGTGTCCTTGAAGGCTTTTGCACAAATGGTATCAAGAATCCTGGCCTGAAATTCTGTCATGTTATTTTCCCAACATTTTCCGGGTTATCTGTTCAAAGGCATCCTGAACAGCCTGCCCGGTTTTTGCACTGGTCGGGATAACCGGTATCCCCTGTTGCCTTAAATCATTTAAAATTCCCTCTTCAACCTCCCATTGATCTATTAAATCCGCCTTATTCACCAATAGCATAAACGGAACCGGACCCAGGGTATTTTCAGCAATCTGCTTTAAATTAAGGGCCGTGGCCAGGGTGGCCTGACGGGTACCGTCCGCCACAAAAATAAGGCCGGAAGATCCCTTTAAATAGGAAAGGCGGACATGCTGAAATTCATCTTCCCCATGGAGGTCCCAAATGATGAGATCAACATCGTCCCCGTCAATAGTCACTTGAGTTTTCTCTATTTTCACCCCAACGGTTGTATGGTATTTATCTGAAAAAATAGAGTGGACATACTTCTGAACAAGACTGGTTTTTCCCACGGCAAATGCGCCTAAAAGGCAAATCTTTTTTTTATTCATTCCAGATCACCATGTGTTGAAGATAAAATTTTCGCTTTAAATGTTACGGCCCGGTTGAATTGTCTGTCTTCAGATTGGGCCTCCTCTTTGAACCGGATCTTTGTTCCCACGCCTGTTGTGACAATAGAACCTGATTTAACTCCCTGGTCAATGAATATGGCTTGAATTTTTTCGGCCCTTTCCCGGCTCAATTTCAGATTATAGGATTCGGTTCCCGAAGAATCAGTATGCCCTAGGATAGTTATCAACACCGGAGTGTTTACAATGGCCATCTGCCTTTGAATTGCCAGAATGGTATCCCCCCCTTTGGCCAGAATCTCATCCTGCCCTTCGACAAGATCGGTGCTGTCGTTCTCAAAATAGACTTTCAGGGTTCCCAGGCTTTTCATGGCCCGGTTCAGGGCGATACGATTTGTATTCACCACATCGTCCAGGTCTAAGCTGTCAATACCGGGAATTGATACGGCACGGTTCTGAAAAATATTGATCCATTTTTGCGATGCCTCTCCCCTGGCAACAATGGTATTTTGATCAAGGGTCAGGGAAATGGCGGACGGCGGGGCCAGGATTTTTTGTGCCCGTTGAAAAATAAAGGCCGGATCAAGGCTGTAAAAGAACTGCCATTGGGCCTGAATATCACCCTGCTCGTCCCGGGACAATACCTGTAAAGGATCCGAAACCAAAGGATCCTTCAGGCCGATAATCCGGTATTGCTTATCTGCCTTTTGAACAGAGACCACAATAACCCCTTTCTGATCCTTGAGGATGGCCAGTCGCCTTTCCCAGTCTTTTTGCGTCTCGATAGCCTTATATCCCCAATACCAGGGCAGGGCGATACTCCCGGCCAAAATTCCTACAAGAATAAGATAGACCAGAGGAGAAATCTTCTTTTTATCCTCATTTTCCTTGAATTGAAGCCCGGCATTTAACGTTTCCCTGAACAGGGCAAAGGGATGGGTATCGCCGTCAAAGCCCCTCAGGGCAGTTCCTGCCTTAAGATGAATCTCTTCAATGGTTTCCCTGTAGAATGTCCTCAATTCAACCGGAGGGGTTCCCGTGATCACGGCAGCAATAAAGGCATGCTCTCCTTTTTCAACCCAGACACTGCGATCGGCTCCGATCCTCAATGTTTCAAGGTCATCACCTTCATCCGTATTAAAGGAATCCCTGACAAAATCCTGAATGGCCGTGAGCATTGCAGATACCAGGTCAGGATCCTGGATAATCGCCCCCTCTGCCACCACATGCTCGAGCACAATGCCGGTATCACTGTGAACCAGAAAAATCTGCTCCACCTTAAAAATCAGCGTATGCAGCATGACAACTTCTGCAAACTGTCTTCCGGTTTTAAAAGCCTCGAACCGCCATTTAAGCCCCTGGATGGAAAAACTGTGATTCAGCACCTGGTTCAGGGACTGGATCATTCCCATCAGGGTGGACGAAATGGCTTTTCGTATACCAGGTCCTAAGGCTGGAAAAATCGCATCTGCCAGGGCCTTGGGATTTTTTCTCACGGATTCTTTCAGGGAATCGTCAATCACAGGCTGAATGACCCTGGACAGACGATTGCCCTCCATCACGGAAAGAGATACCGCTTCGGGCAAAGCACGGCTGATCTCATTTGCCCGCTTCATGGGATCATCCAGCCGAGTCTCCAACTCACTGAGGCGCTCGTTTTCCGGCTTAAGCAATAAGTCTTTTAGTGCATCAAAAGATTCTTTTTCGGTCTTTTGGGAACCCATGGAAGGTTACTTACCCATTACGCCCAGGGTGTCATCTCCTGAAAGCCGCATGGCAATATCCAAGAAAAAACCGGACAGATCAGACCGGTTCACTTTGGCATCATCCAGTTCCTGTGACACCTGTTTGAGACTATGGGTTGCCTGGTCATGCTTGGTCATGATTTCCGAAGAAAGCTGCTTGGACTGCTCCAGAATCTGTTCGCGCAACTCTGTGGATTTTCTTGACAAGTTTTCCTCTTCCTGAAGCAATTTTTTATGGAGCGCTTCAACCCCTTCTTTCAATTCCCGCTGGAGCAGGGTGTGGGCATCTGATCTTTCACTGGATTCATTTTTAATTCGCTCATTGATATCCTTTATCTCCTGTTTGATATAGGATTCTAAAGTATCAACTCGCTTTAAAAGCTCATCCTTGAGTTCAGCTGCTTCCTGGTTCAGCTGATTCTCCATCTTGATAAAACGCTTTTCATAATCCCTGGCCTGGTTTCCGAACAGGATATCGCGAATTTTATCCATACTGCCAGCATCTGCGATATCGACCCCCATATCAGGTCGAGGCGAAGTGGGTTGGGAAGCTTCCGTTAAATCGGCGGCATCACTTTTAGACGATTTCTTCATGGCCGGTCCTTTCGTTTCTCTGATTGGCTAAGGCGTGGCGTCAAATTTAAATCTCCCGGTACAAAATTGACCATCCTAAGTGAATAGCCGTCGGTGGAAACGCCACGCCAATTACCTGGGTGGTTTATTTTTGATGCTCCGCCTAAAACGGATACGAACAACAATAAAAATGTAATAGTAATTTGTAAGTAAAGACAGGGACGATGTCAAGCGAATGTCCGCCCGAACGGCGATTTATTCCTTAAACAACACTTAAGGCGTGGCATCAAATTAAAATCGCCCGTGCAAAAGTGACCCTCCTAAATGGATGGCTGTCCTTGGAAATGCCACGCCAACTACCTGGCGGTTTATTTTTGATACTTGGCCTAAAACGCCTGGCTCAGCGACCTGAAAGACCGTATTTTTTAAGCAGGGCATAAAGTCTGGATCTGGAAAGGCCGGAAACGGAACAGGCCGATCTCACGGTTTGGGTTCGGCTCATAAGATCTGACAGATACTTTTTTTCGTAATTTGCCAGTACCATCTCCCTGTACTCAGGCAGGGGCGGCATCCGGTCGGAACCGTAGTCATGGTCAGACACCCGCGTCTTATTTTTTCCGACAGCCAGACCCGAAGTGACCACAGCCACTCGCAACGGATTCGGCAGATGGGTGGGGAAAACAGTGGGTTCATTCAGAGCGGCAATCACCACATGCTCCATGGTATGGGCCATTTCCCGCACATTTCCCGGCCAGTCATAGGCAGCCAGGACATCAAAAAAATCCGAAGACACCCCTTTGGAATCCAGTCCCTGGCGCTCACAATAATGATCCAGATAGTGCCGGGCCAGTTTTTTAATATCTTGGCCCCGGTCTCTGAGCTTTGGCAGTTCGATATGAAGGGAACGAATTCTGAACAGCAGGTCTTTTCTGAACCGGCCCTCCTCAACCATCTGATCAAGATTCCGGTTTGTGGCTGCGATCAGCCTGAAATCACTGGAGATCTCCTTGCCCCCGCCAAGTGGCCTGAACCGTTTTTCCTGAAGCACCCGCAGCAGGGTTTTCTGCAGGCTTAAGGGAAGTTCGCCGATTTCATCCAGAAAGAGACTTCCCCTGTCTGCAGCGGTGATCAGCCCATGGCTGTTGGCATCAGCTCCGGTATAACTCCCCTTTTTATGTCCGAACAGCAGGTTTTCCGCCAGATTTTCCGGTATGGAGGCACAATCCACCACCACCAGGTCACGGCCGGATCTGTCTGAATTAATATGCACCGCTTTGGCAAACAACTCTTTGCCGGTTCCGGTCTGGCCGGTGATCAGAATATTGGCATCACAGGCAGCTGCCCTGGCCACATTGTCCAGGGCCTTTTTCATTCCGGGGCTTTCACCGATGATGGATTCCCGCTTAAGACTGGTTACCTGTTCAGATACCAGAGATTTTTTACGTTCCTTATGATATTGAAGCACCCGGCTGATGGTCAGGGAAATGTCCTTTACAGAGGCGGTTTTCTCAATGTAATCCCATGCCCCGTTTAAAATGGCCAGTTCGGCACCTTGCGCATCACCGGCACCGGTGATAATAACCACCTCAGGTCCCGAGGACAGGGTTTTAAGTTCCGGCAAGAGGTCCAGGCCGTTGCCGTCGGGCAGTCCCACATCCAGTAAAATCAAATCAAAAGATTCGGATGCAACACACTCCCGGGCCTGAGCCACGGTGGCGGCAGATTGGAATCCATGGCCCAGACGGCCGACAATCCGCTTGATTGCGTAGCAGAAATCCTCGTCATCATCAATGGCCAGTATTCGGGTGTCCACTGGTTTATCTGCCGGTTTATCCATAATGTCTCCTGTCCAGCACCTGCCGGATCACCATGCTCATGGGCTTGATTTCAAAGGGTTTGGAAACGGTCTCATCTATCAGGTCCTCCAGGTCATACTCTGTATCCAGAAAGGTGTCATCCTTTTTATTAAAAAATCCTGAACACAGGATAATGGGAATACCTTTACGGATATCCCGGAGGTCGTGGGCCAGTTCCACTCCTGTCCTGCCCGGCATGACCCGGTCTGTGATCACCAAATCAAACCGGTTGGGATTCTGTTTAAATATGGCCAGGGCTTCATGAGCGTTCTTTGCTGCAGTGACCCTGTATCCCAGACGGTTCAGCATTTTCGGTGCTGAATAGACCATGTGTTCGTCATCATCCACAAAGAGGATTTCCTCATCTCCGGTCAGGGCAACAGGGTCGGCTTTATCCTCTTTTTCCAATGCGGCACCGTCCCCGATGCAGGGCAGGTAGATGTGAAAGGTGCTGCCCTGGGAGAGTTTACTTTCCGCCGTGATCAATCCCTTATGCCGACGAACGATCACATCACTCATGGCAAGGCCTAAACCCGTGCCGCCGGTGTTCATGTGGGTGGTGTAAAAGGGATCAAACATCCGTTCCAGGACATGGGCTTCCATACCGCAGCCGGTATCGGATACGGTCAGATGGAGAAATGGACCCGGCTGCAATTCTTTTATGGCATCAATCGGCGTTCTGCCGGTATCCACCTGTTTCAGGGAAAGTCTCAGTGTCCCAGCCTCCCCTGCCATGGCATGTTCGGCATTGAGCAGGAGATTCATCACCACCTGGTGAATCTGGGTAGGATCTGCAAGGATAAAATCCAGCTTTGATGCAATGTTCAGTTTAACCTCAATGCGCGCAGGCTTGAATGATTTAAACAGGTCCAGGCACTCCAGAATAATCCGGTGTAGCTTTACCGGTTTTTGCCTCGTATTCCGGCTTCTGCTGTACTCCAGAATCTGTTTGACCAGTTTTTTCCCCCGGGTGGCGGCCTTGAGTATGTGTTTCAGATCTTCATGGGCCGGGTTTTTCTCATCCACATCCTCAATGGCCATTTCACTGCAGGTTGTAATAGCTCCCAGGATATTGTTGAAATCATGGGCGATACCTCCGGCAAATGTTCCGATTGCCTCCATCTTCCTCACCTTTTGAAGCCGGCTTTCAAGATCTTGTTCGCGCCGAAGGCCTGCATTGATCATCTTCACCACGGGCGTTACGGATATTCTGGCGACGAGCCAGGCAATGACCAGGACCATGATCACCATTGAGGCAAAGATCAGGACCATGAACTTTTGGAATTTGTACAACTCCCTGAAGGCCTCTTTCTGCTCCTGCTCAAGGATCAAATGCCAGCCTAGATGGTTTTCTTTCATAATACCGATTTTGGGAATTTCGGTAAGGTCTTCATAGGTCAGGAAATCCTGAGCGGCCCCCTGGTCCAGAAGGATGTGGCGGCTCAGGTCCTTTTCCTCCATGACAAATAGTCTGTCCGGGTGGGCCATGACCTTGTTTCGTTCATCCAGAAGGACGGCAAAGCCGGACTTCCCTATGTGCCAGTCTGCCACGGTATCGGAAATGGCTTCCGTGGTCACGGCCGCAGCAATCACCCCGGAAAACACCCCGTCTCGGAGAATAGGCAGGGCAAGCACCAGTGCCGGCTTATTGGAAGTTTTTCCGATCAGGGTCTGCCAGGACAGGGAAGCACCCTGTTTCAAATCTTTGAAGTAGGCCCTGTCGGAATAATCCATTAAAGGTTCGTTGTCGCTTCTGGCTATGTTGTTTCCCTCGTTATCCAGAGTAAAAACAAGATAAATCCATGGATATTCCTGCTGGATAGTTTTCAGAATTCCGGTTTGGGTATCCGGATCCATGGCGGTGATACCGGACTGGTTGGAGGCCGCTTTGAGCACCCTGATATTTTTATCCAGCCACTCATCAATATGGGTGACCAAAAACTGCGCCGTCTCGGTCATCAGGGCCTGGCGGTCGTGACGGATACGGCTGGACACTTCTGAATAAATGGAAAAAAACAAAATGCTTAACCCGACAATACTGATCACCAATAAAGAGACAAGCACGGTGGGGTTGAGCCTTGTTCCTGAGGGGTTAGCGGCTTTCATTAAAAATTAAACATGTCCTTCCCAGCCGGATTCTGCTATAAAAAAGTTTGCCAATTTGCCAGGTGATCCCTATGGTATGCTCTAGGGAAATCCCGGATGCTAATAGCATGTTAATAATAAACACGAAAAAAAGAAGAAGTGCCATGAAAATATTTCAATATCCTTCCGAACAGGCGGAAAAAAGAGTCCAGGACACCATTGACAGGGGATTGGGTTTTTCTCAGGCCGACCATGACAATGTCCAGGCCTATCTGGATGATGTGAAAAAAAGAGGGGATGCGGCCCTTGTCGAGTATACCAATAAATTTGACTCCAAGGCTGTGACTCTGGACAACCTCAAGGTGACTGAGGTTGAGTTTGACCAGGCCATGGATCTTATGGAACCTGAGTTCATGAAAGCCCTGGACCGGGCCGTTGAGCAGTTGACCGTCTATCATACCAAGCAGAAGGAAAAATCCTGGATCGATACCCCCAGAAACGGGGTGATGGTGGGCCAGATGGTCAATCCGGTTCAGGCGGCCGGGATCTATGCCCCCGGAGCCAAGGGCGGCAAGACCCCGCTGGTTTCCTCCGTGCTCATGGGCGGTATTCCTGCCCGGGTGGCAGGGGTTGAGTCCATCAGCCTCATGACCCCTCCCATGGAAGACGGACGGATCAATCCCCATATTCTTGCTGCAGCCAGAAGAGTGGGCATCACTTCGGTTTTCAAGGCCGGTTCAGCATGGTCCATCGGCGCACTGGCTTACGGAACAGCACAGGTCCCTCGTGTGGATGTGATCGTAGGACCTGGCAATATCTATGTAACCCTGGCCAAGAAAATCGTTTCCGGCACCGTAGGCATAGACATGATTGCAGGGCCCAGTGAAATTCTCATCATTGCGGACAAGGATGCCAATCCGGAATTCATTGCTGCAGACCTTCTGTCCCAGGCTGAGCACGATGTGCTGGCCTCATCCATCCTGGTTACTGATTCAGAAGAGCTTGCACACCAAACCGTGGCAGCCCTTGAGATCCAGCTTACAAAATTATCCAGACGGGATATTGCCAAAGAATCCATTGAAAATTTCGGATCCATCATGATCGTTCCGGACATTGAAACCGGTATTGAGCTGTCCAACCGCCTGGCACCGGAACACTTAGAACTCCTGATTGACTCGCCCTTTGATTATATAGACCGGATCCGCAATGCCGGCGCCCTGTTTGTGGGTCACTATACTCCGGAACCCATGGGGGATTATATTGCAGGTCCCAACCATGTATTGCCCACGGCCGGAACTGCACGGTTCTCATCTGCCCTAAGCGTTGAACATTTTACAAAGAAAACCAGCCTGATCCACTATTCGGAAGCGGCCTTTAAAAAAGAGGCCGATGATGTGATCTGCCTGGCCATGACCGAAGGCCTGGATGCCCATGCCAACTCCGTAAAAGTCAGAAAATAGGTTACAAGCTTAATAGATATCAAAGAGCGAAAGGTATTAGCCTTTCGCTCTTTTTTTTGGGAAACGATAAAGCGTTATAAATCTTGAAGGGCCTTTTTCAAGGTTTCAATGCTGAAGGGTTTGGACAGCGCCGCGGAAAACCCGAAATAGGCGCAGTTTTCCATGGTGGGATCATTGGAGTACCCTGATGCCACGATGCCCTTGATCCCGGGATTCAGGGACAAGAGTTTTTCCATGGTTTCCACCCCGCCCATGCCGTGCTTGACCTCCAGATCCAGAATCACCTTGCCGATGATTTTTCCTTCGATCAGGGAGGCACGGTACTTATCGATGGCTTCTTCCCCGGTTCGGGCCAGTATAGGCTCATATCCCAGCCGTTCAAGAATCTTGCCCGTGATTTCAAGGATCATGATGTCATCATCCATGAACAGAACCAGAGGCTTTCGAGTGGAAGCACGCCTGGCCGGTGTTTTTTCTTTTTTTACGGATGTGGCAGCCACACCCTTGGGGCTTTCTTTTTGAAATACGGGCAGAATCATATCCACCCGGGTTCCCTGACCCGGACTGGATTCGATACGCATCGTCCCCTGATGATTTTTCACTATGGCCCATGCAATGGAGAGACCTAAGCCCGTACCCTTGTTTTTGCCCATGGGTTTGGTAGAGAAATAGGGATCAAAGACTTTTTCGATGTCTTTTTCGGAAATCCCCCGGCCATGGTCGGTCACGGTAATCATGATCATTCCCTGTTTTTCAGGATGGCCGTGGGCTTCCACCCGGACCGGCTCAACCTTATCCATGGCTTCAGCCGCGTTGATCACTATATTTTTCAAGGCCTCCTGAAGCTGCTCTTTATCCGCTTCCATCACCGGGGGCAAATCGGAGATCTCAAGGGAGTAGAGGATGGCATTCTCATTTTTCAGAGGACTTAAGGTTTCATTAAGGAATCCGTGGGTATCTATGTGTGATTTTATCCGGATGCCACCGCCCTTGGAAAAAACAACAAACTTGGAAGCCAGTTCCTTAGCCTGGAGGATAGACTGTTCTGCATCTGCCAGGTACTCCTTGACCGGATCACTGGCTGCAATCATCTGAGCCAGATTGATATTGCCCAGGGTGATGGACAGAGTATTGTTAAAATCATGGGCAATACCGCCGGCCAGGGTGCCGATGGCTTCCAGTTTCTGTGACCGGGTCAATCGTTTCCTGGCATGAACCAGTTCATTTTCAGCCCGCTTTTTCTCAATGGCCACGGCAATGGTCTCTGAGACAAAACTGAGCAGTTCAACATGGTCCTGGTTATACTTGATGGGGTTGGTATAGCTTTTCACTGCCATCACCCCAAGGACATCTCCCTGAATCATCAGGGGAACTCCCAGCCAGTTTTTGGGCAGACGGCCCAAAACCCGCCCTTTGGCAGCCATGTCATTGAGCTCTTTCTCATCCAGTAAAAGGGGTTTTTTATTGAGGATCACATCCCCTGTAAGGGACGGGTTCTCACTGAAATTATGAATCCATTTCGGGGATAGGTCCGCCTCCTGATCCCGGCGAAAGACATATTGAATGGCATTTTTATCTTTATAATAGACGGCAATAAAAAAATTGGTCATGTCCATCAGGGAAGAGAGATGTCTGTGGATAGACCGGTACAGATCCTGAAGGGTTTCACTGGTATTCAGGGCACTGGCAATGTGGAAAAGGGTTTTGTTAACCGCTTCTGCCCGGCGGGTTCTGGATACGGTTTGCTCAAGTCTTCTTATCTGCTGCTCAAGTTCTTCATAACTGGGTTTGTCACTCATGAATATCACCTGTACAACGCTTTCGCTGTTTGCTGCTCGCCGCTGAATTCCGGTGTCGCAGTCGCTTAACTATACGACCCAAACGGGGGCACCGGGCACAGCTGTTTGATTTCGCAGCGTCTTAAGTTAATGCTGTATTTAAAGAGGATTGTATCTTACCAAAAAAAATTTTTTTTATATACTTAATTTCTTAAAAAAATACTCATTTTATTGATATTTATTATCTACCCTCAAGCCTGAAGATTAATTATTGACTAACACTCTGATTTTAATCTATATATATCGATTGTATTTTATTTTGGAATTAACCTTATAGTAATAAAGACGAAGAAAATGCAGACCATACGCGG
>PIVQ01001485.1 GCA_003354055.1 Desulfobacteraceae bacterium
ATTGCACTTCGTTGCATAGAGGAGGGAAATATGACTGTATCATCAACCACAAATTCATCGCTTGCGGGCATATCATCCGGTTACGTGTCCAGCACTGCCCAGTCGGCAGACGCTGCAGAGACCCTTGGAAGGGAAGAGTTTTTGATCTTATTGGTTGCACAGCTTGAAAATCAGGACCCGTTGGCCCCCCAGGATGGAACGGATTTTACCGCCCAGCTGGCAGAATACTCCCAGCTTGAGCAGTTGATGAATCTGAATGAATCCATTGAAGGTATGTCCACAGCGTTTCAGAGTAGTAATCAAGGGGATGGTACTGAATATATAGGAAAAGAGGTTACCGGATATATTGATTCCATCGACGTGGCTGGCGGAGGCGTAACCAGCGGTTTTTATAATCTGAATGCCGCCGCCGACGTGATTGTGGATGTATATGATTCAAGCGGTAATAAAGTGGACCGTCTTTATCTTGGACAGAAGGATTCCGGCGGCCAACTGATTACCTGGGACGGAACAGATGCCAATGGGGATGCGGTAGACGACGGTACGTATACCTATACGGTTATGGCTGATTACGGGGACGGCTATGAGCAGGTAACTACCTCTGTCAGCGGAACCGTTGATGGTGTGGCCTATAACAACGGTACGCCCTATCTTGTGGTCCAAGGCGTTCTCGTCGCCCTTGATGATGTCACTGCGGTCACCGAAATCCATAGTGAATCTGAGACGGAGTCCATCCTGGATTATTTAGGTCAGGGGGTGAAGAGCGACTCACCCATTGTTTTATTGGAAGATGGGGAGGTCTTCGGAGAAGACTTTAGTTTTGAGCTGGAATCAGTCGAATCCGTGACCATTAAGATTTATGATGCCTATGATGAACTCGTTAAGACCATTGATATTGATAAGGATGCTGAGGCTTCTACTCTTGAAGAAGGAACCAATTTCTATGAGTGGAACGGAAAGAGTGACAGCGGAAGCGATATGTCTGACGGGCTTTATTACTATACGGT
>PIVQ01000666.1 GCA_003354055.1 Desulfobacteraceae bacterium
GGCTCAAAGGGTTTTTCTAAGAAATCATAGGCCCCGTTTCTGATCGCCTCCACGGCCATGGAAATATCCCCGTGGGCCGTGATCAGGATCACCGGGATATCCGGGTCGATCCCGGCCAGGGATTTCTGGAAGGCAATCCCGTCCATTTTTGGCATTTTTACATCCGAGATAACAATGACGTTCATGTCCCGGTCGATGATATCCAGAGCTTTGCCCGCCCGGTCAAAATCCTTCACGCTGTATCCGGCAAGTTCCAGCCACTGCCGGGTGGACTCCCGCATGGATTTGTCATCGTCCACAATGTATATTTCCGGTTTGTTCATGGTTTATCCTTTTTTCAGCCGCACGGAAAATACGGCCCCCGGGTTGTTATCATCTTCAAGTAAAATCTGTCCCGACATCTCTTTAACAATCCCGGAAGAGATTGACAAGCCCAGTCCCAGACCGCCGCCCTTGGCTTTGGTTGTAAAAAAAGGTGTGAATATTTGTCCCTTAAGATCCTTGTCGATGCCGGGACCTGTGTCCCGTACCTGTACGCGTATATGAGTCGTTTCTTCCCTGAACCGGATGGTGATGGCTTTGCTCTCCTGGTCAGCCATGGCATCCAGACTGTTTTTAATCAGGTTTACAAAGACCTGCTCCAGGCGGAACCTGTCACCTGAAACCTGCAGCGGCCGGTCCGGGGCATCCACGGTCAGTCCGCACGCCTCATCGGATAAGGCATGCCGGAGAAGGGCTGCTGCTCGTTCAACCGGTTCACGTACGTCAACAGACTTGATGTCCAGAGGGGATTTCCTGGAAAAATCCTTAAGCTGACGCGTAATGGCCTCCATGCGGTTAGTGATGTCTGAAATGGCGAAAAGGGTCTTGTTTAACTCTTCCACCTTGTCCTGTCCGGCCATCAGACGGCAGGAGGCCGCATAGGTGCGGATGGCTGAAATCGGCTGGTTGAGTTCATGGACAATGGCGGCGGCCATCTGCCCCAATGCTGCCAGCTTGGCGCTCTGGACCAGTTCTTCCTGGGTCTGCCGCAGGTGGGTCTCCGTCCGCCGCCGCTCTTCAACCTCTTTCTTGAGCTTCTTGTTGATCCGTCCGATTTTGTCGGCTTCCAGGGCCTTTTGCTGGGACACTTTTTTCAGCCGTCTTTCCTGGGCAAACAGGAGGCTTAAGATCAGGAGCACGCTGACGGCTGATGAGATGTACAGGTAGAAGTTGACCCGTTCCTCCAGACGTTTCCAGGGGATCAGGTAATTGAGCTGCCAGTTGAATTTTTCAAGGGAGAGGTGACCTAAGAAAAACTTTTCATCGTTGATCCGTATCCAGTGGTAATTGCCGGTCCCCCCTTTTTCCAGTGCCAGGGTTTCAAGACGAATCCCCTTATACTGCCTGCCCCGGCGGATATCTTTCAGGGTTTCCGGGGTCAGGGGCAGCAGGCTTTTGTACTTCCACTTGGCTTTGCCCGACAGAAAAATTACGCCGTTGTCGTCGGAAACAAATACGATCTCACCACCCTCGGTCCAGTGCCGCTCAAGCCCGGTTAGATCCACCTTTACCACAACAACCCCGATGGGTGAACTGCCGGGTCCTTCATGGATATTGTAGACCGGGTGTGACATAAAATACCCCGGGGTGCCGGTGGTTGCGCCGATGGCGTAGAATCCGCCTTCCCCTCCGGCCATGGCATCCTTGAAATAGGGCCTGAAACCGTAGTTCTGTCCCACAAAAGATGTGGGCTTGTTCCAGTTGCTGGCACAGAAGGTTTGTCCCGCTTTATCCATGATGAAAATGGCGGCAGACCCTGCCTTAAGGTTGGCAGCCTCAATCAGTTTGTTCACAGGGCCTGTGCCGGACTGCCCTGTAAGCATCTGGATGATAGTCTCATCCCTGGACAGAAAGTAGGGCAGGTACCTGTATTTTTCCAGAGCTGAGTTCAGGGTGCCCTCATAGAGGCCCAGCCGCTCTCCGGCCGTGCTGGCAAGATCGGCCAGGGTGGAAACTCTGGCCAGAAATGAGATGCTGAAGATCAAAGCCACGAGGAACAGGATCAGGACCGGCAGGACTTTTCCGGGCAGTTTTTCTCGGTATCCATTCTTAGTCGGATGGCTTGCCATGGTTATCAACTCTCCGGTTGTATTGTTGAACTGGTTTGAATCTGTTCTCCATAAAATGCAGCAGTCTGAATCCGGGTCAGCGGTGTCATACGTTCAGATTGAACCCAAGGTCAATCTCAGATGCGGGAATACCTCCGCGAATGCCCCAGTTCTCCAGAGGAACTTCATGAAGTACAATAAACACATCACTTGCAGGTATTCCCAGCTTGCCCAAGTTAGCAACGATACCTTGATACAACTCCTTCTTAGCTTGCAATGAACGCCCGGAGAACATGGATATTTCAACCAGGATGTAATTTTCAGACTTTTCAGGAGAAACCTGAAAGTTATCCGGATGATATTCGTGGAATCTTATATCACGGTCATTCTCAGGTATCTTGAGTGCCTCTTGCATAGCCGTATGGATGGCTTCCATTATTTGCGTCTTCTGAGATGCACGCCAAGATTTTCTGGTTTCTATTTTAACAAGGGGCATATTTTTCTCCTGGCATATTTCTTTGCTCTTGATACTTGGTTTAAAAGCCTCTTAACTACCATCCCCGGGGAAAAAAGAAATCAGTGCCGGAGTGGTTCTTAAATATGGATTAAGGCGTGGCGTCAAAATTAAATCTTCCGATACAAAATTAACCATCCCAAGTGAGTGGCTGTGGGTGGGAATGCCACGCCAACTACCTGGGTGGTTTTAATTTGAGACCGGGCCTAACAAATTAATCTACCAAGACATCCTTTAAAACCTGTCGGGTCTTATGTGCTTATGAGCACTCGGTCTACTGCAACTGTTGATGCAGGCTGGCGTAATAATCATCCTTTGCTAATAAATCAGTATGATGACCCGAAACCCGTAACACTCCATCTTCCATTAAGTGAATAATATCCATTTTTGTCATAGCGGTCAGTCGGTGGCTTATCAATAATACTGTTTTATCCCCGGCAAACTCAAATAATAAAGAGAGGATCTCTCTTTCCGTGCGTTTATCCAACCCTTCTGTAGGCTCATCCAGTAGTAACAATGGCGCATCGCGCAATAGCACTCTGGCAACACCGATACGCCGTTGTTCACCGCCGGAAAGTTGTCTGCCTCCTTCACCGATCCATGTATCAAGAGGGGCTTTGGCTTGTGTTAATACGGATAGTCCCACCTTCTCAAGCACAGCAATCAAATGTTGATCATTGATTTCTTCAGCCGCTTTTTGTTCAGCATCGGTTGTAATCCCAGCAGTGTCCGGCTGCGCCAGGGTCAAATTGTCTCTTAGTGTGCCGCTGAACAGATAAATACGCTGGCTCATTATAGATAGCCCATCGGTTAAGGCTTTTTGGCTATACGCTTCAATCTCAACCCCATCAAGCAATAAACTGCCGGAATCCGGCTCCCATTCCCGCGTAATCAATGAGAGTAAGCTTGATTTACCACAGCCCGTTTTGCCTAAAAGCGCCACCTTTTCACCGGGTTGAATCGATACATTAATTCCCTTCAGTACTTGTTTGCCCGGGGCTCCATATGAGAATACGATATCCTTGAGCTGTAATGCGCCGTGCTTTAGGGAGGTTTCATTTTGATTGGGAAATGTAATATCAGGTGTTTGATCAACCAGTTCATTAACGCGCCTGGCCGCGGTTACACAAGAAGACAGATGTTGAAAAGCACCTGCAATGGGCATTAACATTTCAATACAGGCCAGTGCCATAAAAGCAACCATCGCAAACATGGGGCCCGGCGGCTGATGTTCGCCAACACCGGAAGCTGTTACATATAAAATACACACCATGATCACGCCATGACATAAGATCAACGCGGCCTGGCTAAGTGCCGTAACATTTGCCATTGCACGCTGGCTGTCTATAAGATTGCTTTCAGATTGCGCCAGTTGTTCACGAAAGCGGTCATTGGCACCAAACAGGGAAATTTCTGCTAACCCTTGCACAAACTCCAATATCCGGATGCGTAATACTCTTTTGCTTTCGATCAGTTTTATACCTGGTTTTCGGCCAAGGAAGTAGAAAATCCA
>PIVQ01000076.1 GCA_003354055.1 Desulfobacteraceae bacterium
CATGACGCCCAGAATCACACCGGCAACGGAAAGAAAGGTTATTAAGGATATAAACCCCTCTTTCCGTTTTGCCTTCAGGTATTTTTTTGCTATGAAAAATTCAAGAGTCATCAGGCAGCAACTTAGGCGTTCTGTTTCATGTGCGGAAAGAGAATGACCTCTCTAATGGACGGGGAATCCGTCAACAGCATTACCAGGCGGTCAATACCAATTCCCTCCCCTGCTGTGGGCGGCATGCCGTACTCCAGGGTTTCCACATAGTCGGAATCCATGATATGGGCTTCATCATTTCCTTCATCCCGCTGACGCACCTGCATGAGGAAACGATCCTTCTGGTCTTCGGGGTCATTGATTTCGGAAAACCCGTTGGCAATTTCCCTGCCGGCAATGAAGAGCTCAAACCGGTCAGTAAGTTCCGGATCGGAATCGCTCTTTCTGGAAAGGGGTGAGACTTCGACAGGATAGCCGGTAATAAATGTGGGCTGAATCAACTTGGGCTCTACCAGCACATCGAATAGTTTTGTCAGTACTTTTCCATGCCGGTCTTTTTTTGTAATGTGGATGTTGTGCTTTTCCGCGTGGTCCAAAAGAGCCTGGGTATCACCAAGAATAGCAGGATCAAGCCCGCCGATTTGCGACAGGGATTGAATCATGGGAATTCTTTTCCAGCCTTGAGAAAAGTCAATGGTGACCCCTTGATATTCAAGACTGGTATTACCGGTGACATTCTGAACTATGTGTTCAAACATGACTTCGGTCAGATCCATCAGATCATCATAAGTGGCATAGGCCTGGTAGAATTCAACCATTGTAAATTCTGGATTGTGACGGGTGGACACCCCTTCGTTCCGAAAGTTTCGGTTGATTTCAAATACTTTTTCAAAACCGCCAACCACCAGGCGTTTTAGATATAGTTCAGGAGCAATGCGAAGAAAAAGTTCCATGTCCAGAGCATTGTGCCAGGTTTTAAAAGGGGTGGCTTCGGCACCACCGGGCAGCGGCTGCATCATAGGCGTTTCCACTTCCATGTATCCCTGGTCTTCAAAAAAGCGGCGCATGGCTGCTACGATAGCGCTTCTTTTAGTAAAGATATCCCTGGCCTTTTCATTCATGATCAGGTCAAGATATCTCTGTCTGTATCGTTTTTCAGGGTCTTTGATGCCATGAAATTTTTCAGGCAGGGGTCTGACTGCCTTGGACAGAAGCCGGAACTCATTGGCCAGAACCGTCCATTCTCCGGTTCTTGTTTTGAACAGGGGGCCGGATACGCCGATAAAGTCGCCGATATCCAGCTTTTTAAACAGGGCGTAGACGTCATCTCCCACCTTGTTCTTCTGGATGTAAACCTGCATTTGTTCGCCCCTGTCCTGAAAACGTACAAAGGAGGATTTTCCCATTTTATTGATGGCCATCATACGGCCGGCCAGATAAAATTGTCTGCCCTCTTCCCCCAACGTGTCTTCTTCTTCAAGAATAATTGACTTTATTTCAGGAACTGTGCACGTGGGTTTAAAATTATTTGGATATAAGGGGGTTCCCCCTTGTTTTATCTCATTTATTTTTTCTTTGCGAACATTAAGCAGTTTGCTTGTTTTATCCATCAGTTTTTACTCTCATCAATTTTTACGTTCATCAATTATTTCAACAGATTAAATCAGTTTGGCTGTGTCTTGATTGTCAATTGTTCATCAATTTAAATAATTCAATTTCAGCATCCTCAAGAACAAACGGACACCAAAACACAATAAACTATCCTTTTTTACCTGAAATTGTCAAGATTTTGTTCCCGTATCTTTTGCAGAACCGGTCTTGGAATCTGCATTTTTAAAGATGAGGGTGAACAGGGTCCCGCTGTCTGGAATGGATTCAAAATCTATCATACCTTCGTAGGTATCAATGATTCTGTGAATGATAGAAAGCCCAAGGCCGGTTCCGTCCGCCTTGGTCGTAAAGAAGGGATCAAAGATATGGGAGGCTTGTTTCCGGGTGATACCGCTTCCCGTATCCCGGATGGTGAGATATATTCTTTTGTTTCTCGGGGCATCTAATGTGATAATAATTTTTCCGGAACCTTCAATTGATTCTGCGGCATTTTTAACAAGATTCCATAGAATTTGCTGAAGATGGACAGGGTCGATAATCACGGCCAGGTTTTTTTCCAGCCTCGTGATCAGTTTAATCCTGGATTTCCAGTCCGGTGTGTTTAAGAACAGGGCAACTACATCCTCTATAGCCCGAGCCATGTTTACCTTTACGGCATTTGTTTTTCTTGGTTTGGAAATGAGACGAATATCATTAACGATCTGTTTGAGGCGGTCTGTTTCCCTTAAAATAATCCGCATCAGCCTTGCCTTATCCGTTCCGGACTCAGTCTCATCTTTGAGCAATTGGATAGAGCCGGATAAAGAGGCCAATGGATTTTTGATTTCATGGGCGATGCCGGAGATCATTTCATCCACAGTCGACATTTTTTCAACACGCTTAAGATGTTCCTGGGTTATTTTAAGTTCCTGCCTGGCAGCCTTGAGCTGGAAAGATAATATACCGCTCAGGGCTGCAACGGCAAAACAGGCGGCTATTGTAATCACAATCCTGTATATGATCTGAGCCTCATCCACGCTGGCAGACAAGGGCGGTCCCTCAGTAAACGGGGAAATTATTTTAAAATACTCAAGTTCGATAAGCAGACCGTATTGGAGACTGGATAAGGTGGCGATGACAAAGCTTCCCCTCTGGAGAAGCAGCATTGAGGTATAAATGATCACCACCAGATAAAGAAAGGTGAAAATGCTTTGAAATCCGCCAGTGACAAAAACAATAACCGTCACAAGGACTGTATCGGCAAGGGTCTGGAAATAGGACAGGACGACCAGGTATTTTCTTTGATTAAGCCAGAAAATATAGAAAATCGACATACCAAGAACCACGGCAGCCATTTTGTAAAGTGATAAAAAGGGCTGGCTCAAGGTGGACCCTGTTTCGTTATTTGAAAAAAACAGGGTCGAGAAAATCAATACAATGGCAAAGACAGCCCTGGCCAGGATAATCCACTTGATTTGTCCGAAAAGATCATTATCCCTTGGTAGGGACTGTGTTGGTGATTGCCTATCCAACAGCAGCTGCCATGGAAAAAATCGGCAGATACATGGCAATGACCAGCCCGCCGACAACAACCCCTAAAAAGACAAGCATAAAAGGTTCAATCATGTCTGTAAGATTACTTACAGCCTGATCCACTTCATCATCGTAAAAATCTGCAATTTTTTCCATCATTGTATCCAGGGCACCTGTGGATTCACCCACGGCAATCATGGAGCAGACCATGGATGGAAAAACCCCGCTTTCAAGAAGAGGATCCGCTATGGAACGTCCCTCTGCGATACCTATCTTTACATCATTTATGGCAAATTCAACGATTTTATTTCCCGAGGTTTTTCCTACAATATCGAGCACTTCCAGTATGGATACCCCGCTGGACATCATTGTTGATGTGGTTCTGGTGAATTTGGCAACAGCCACTTTCCGGATGAGTAATCCGACCACGGGCAATCTCAGGAAAAGATCGTCCATGAAGATCCGTCCCTTTTTGGTTTTATAGGTTCGCCTGAGAAGAAAGAGGGTGCCGAAAATACCGCCTATTATATAATGAATGTTGTTGACAACAAAGTCGCTCATGGCCACCACCACCTGGGTCATGGCCGGTAGTGAAGATCCCATGCTGGAAAACATTTCTTCGAAAACCGGGATAACAAATATCATGATAATACCGACCACAAGGACAGCCACAATCATGGTAATTGCCGGATAGGTCATGGCGCCTTTGATCTGTTTTTTCAGTTTTGCCATTTTCTCCATATAGGCAGATAAACGCTGGAGAATGACATCCAGTATACCTCCGGCCTCTCCGGCAGCGATCATATTGACAAATAACTCGTTAAATACTTTGGGGTATCGTTTCAGGGCATCGGCAAAGGTTTCACCGGACTCCACGGCCTCTTTTATTTTTTTCAGAATTTTTTTAAATGTGGGGTTTTCCTGCTGGGACTGCAAGATGTCAATGCATTGGAGCAGGGGGAGGCCCGCATCGATCATGGTTGAAAACTGTCTTGAAAAAATGATTACATCAGTGTCGGTTACCTTAGGCTGAAGAAATTCAATGTTCTCAAAAAGGTCTTTCGGCTTTTTTTTGACGCTGGTTGGAGTGATTTTACGGCGTTCGAGGCTCAACCGGACCTGATCCGGGGATTCTGCCTCCATTTCTCCTTTAATCTTACGTCCCCTTGGATTTTTTCCCTTCCACAAATAAATGAAAGCCATGATCTATCCTTTATTGGTTTAGGTTGTTCTTTCCAGGAAAAAATTCAAATGAATATTTTCCGAACATTTTATTATTTTAGATTCATTTAGTCTAAAGCGTCAAATGAAGTATTGCAAAAACAATTCCAGTATATCAGAATAATTTTTAACTGCCCATAAAGGATCTTCGTTACGGGATAATTGTAAATTCAGAACAGATATACTATAAAAAATTAAAATCACCTTTTCAACAGGAGTTAATTGTTGACCCGAAAAAACAGATCTATCAAGGCAAAAACTATTATTACCAGTCATATGAATGCGGATTTCGATGCCATCGGGGCCATGTTGGCTGCTCAAAAGCTGTATCCTGACGCGGTAATTATCTTTCCCGGCTCTCAGGAAAAAAGTCTCAGAGACTTTTTTATCAACTCCATGAGCTATCTGTTCAACATGGCTGATCCGTCCAGAATCGACTATTCTGAGACGACCCGTCTGGTTATCGTGGATACCCGTCAGAGAAACAGACTGATCGGGGTGGCAGATCTTTTGGATAAACCGGATCTGACCATAGACATTTTTGACCACCATCCGCCGATGCCCGGTGAAATCAGGGGGACCCATGATGTGTCAAAACCTTATGGAGCCACCACAACGATTTTGTCGGAAATTCTTCGTGAAAAAAAAATCGGGTTGACCGGTGAAGAGGCCACTGTCATGGCTCTGGGTATTTATGAAGATACGGGCAACTTTACCTATACCTCTACCACTCCGGCAGATTTTATCCAGGCGGGATATCTTCTTTCCTGCGGGGCAAGTCTGAATACCATTTCAAATCTTGTGGTCAGGGAAATGAAAACCGAGCAGGTTACCTGGCTTAACGAGCTTATCAATGAGATGGCCTCCCATAGGATCAACGGTATACAGGTCCATTTGTCCACCATCTCCTCTCCGTCTTATATAACCGACCTTGCATCCATTGTTCAGAAAATTGTACGAATGGAAAATCTGGATGTGTTTTTTGCCCTTGTCCTCATGGGAACAAAGGTTAATATTATTGCCAGAAATAGGATTCCTGAAGTGGATGTGGGCAAACTGCTGGCCGAGTTCGGCGGCGGAGGTCACAGTTATGCGGCATCTGCCAAAGTTGAAAGCCAGACCCTTCCCCAGGTGGAGATGCGGTTGCTCGAGATGCTTAAACGACAGTTAAAGAGTGTTCTTGTGACCAAAAAACTAATGTCGTCACCTGCCATTACCATTGACTCAAAGCTTTCCTGTGAGAAGGCCGGCAGTCTTATGACCCGGTATAATATCAATACTCTTCTGGCTGTAGACAGGGAAACGCTGATCTATGAAGGATACATCACCCGCCAGGTGGTGGAAAAACTGTTTTTCCATAAGCTGGGCTGCCAACCTGTATTTGACTATATGAACTCTGAGACCCAGTCTGTCACTATTGACTCAGACCTTTCTGAGATTGAAGAAAAAATTATCGAGGCCAAACAACGGATTATTCCGGTAATGGAGGATGATCGTATTATAGGCGTGATTACCCGGACTGATCTGCTGGATTATCTGGTCGAGCACAACAGAGAAATTTCCAGAACGGAAAAACAGATAATTGACCGGCCCAACGCCAAAAAGAAATATGTTCGCCATCTTCTTGATCAGCGTCTGGATGACAATATCAAAACCCTCCTCCGGGATATTGGAGGGACTGCCCAAGACCTTGGTCTTGACATTTATGTGGTGGGGGGCTTTGTCCGGGATCTCATGCTGGACAGACCCATTGAAGATGTGGATGTTGTGGTGGAGGGAGACGGAATTGCATTTGCAAAATACTATGCGAAAAAGCACGGTTGCAGGGTAAACACCCATCATAAATTCAACACAGCCGTGATTATTTTTCCTGATAATTTTAAAGTGGATGTAGCCTCTGCCAGGCTGGAATATTACACCATGCCGGCAGCGCTGCCCATTGTGGAAAACTCTTCTATAAAATTGGATCTGGCCAGACGCGATTTTACCATCAATACTCTAGCGGTTGCATTGAATCCGGATACGTACGGCACTCTTATCGATTATTTCGGTGCCGGCCGGGATCTAAAGGATAAAACCATCCGCATTATCCATAACCTCAGCTTTATTGAAGATCCCACCCGGGTTTTTCGGGCCATCAAATTTTCAAACCGGTTTGGGTTCAATATCGGTAAGGTCACCTCAAATCTGATTAAAAATGCCCTGAAAATAGATACCTTTAAGCACCTCAGCGGTCTTCGGGTTCTGTCCGAACTCAAGCAGATTTTCAGTGAAGAAAACCCCATTCCGGCGATGGAGACCATTGCCGACTACGGGATTGAAAAAATTATTCATAAGGAATTGTCCATTACCCCGAATACATACGATCTGTTTGAATCGGTGAACAAGGCATTGACCTGGCATGATCTTCTCTATGTGGATGAAGAGTATCCCAGGTGGGCTGTGTATTTCATGGCCTTGCTCTATCGCCGGCCCTACCGGGTTTGTGATGAGATCCTGACCCGGCTGATGGTTCCTGTTAAAGAAAGGCATCTGTTGCTTGAGCTGCGCTATAAAGCTGAAAATCGCCTCAGCCTTATTGAGAGTAAATTCCCCGTATCCCGTCAGGAAATGTACTGGGGATTGATCAACTTTAAAACCGAATGCATCCTGTATATGATGGCCCTGACAAAAAATGAAGAGATTCAAAAAGCAATCTCCAACTTTTATACACGCCACCGCTATATTAAGCCTGCGATCAGGGGGAAGGATCTGCTGGCCATAGGGATTCAACCCGGCCCGATTTTTACTTTTATCCTCAAGTTGATTATAAATGAGAAACTGGACAATAAGCTAACCTCAAGAAAAGAAGAAATTGCATTTGCTACCCGGTATGCCATAGAAAACGATTTGATCAAATAAGCCTCTTTTGTTGGGAACACTGACAGGTAAACTGATAGGTAAACTTGAAAAATAGGTTCGTTTCTGATAGGTCCCCTGTGTCAGCAACCCTGTAATTAATTTAGGAAGAAAAATGAAAAACGCAGATTTTTTAACCGGTATCACTACCTCTGGTACACCCCATTTGGGTAATTATGTCGGCGCCATCCGTCCGGCAGTGGAAACCAGCAAGGATCCAGACCTGACCTCTTATTACTTTTTGGCGGACTATCATTCTCTGATCAAAAATCATGATCCTAAAAAAAGGAAGCAATCCGCCCTTGAGATTGCCGCGGCCTGGATCGCCTTGGGACTGGACTATGATAACTGTGTGTTTTACCGGCAGTCGGATATTCCTGAAATTCCAGAGTTAACCTGGATTTTGACCTGCCTGACCGCCAAAGGCCTTATGAACAGAGCCCATGCCTATAAAGCCTCGGTTCAGGACAATGAAGAAAACAACCGGAAAGACCCTGACAAAGGGGTGACCATGGGATTATTTTCCTATCCGGTCCTCATGGCTGCCGACATTCTGATGTTCAATGCCAGAAAGGTTCCTGTGGGCAAGGATCAGATTCAGCATCTGGAAATGACCCGCGATATTGCAGGCCGGTTCAATCATTTATACAAGAAATTATTCATTCTGCCGGAGGTCGTGGTGGATGATACGGCCGCGGTTCTTTCAGGGCTTGACGGTAGGAAGATGAGCAAGAGCTATAACAATTTTATCCCTCTGTTTGATACTGAGAAACGTCTGAGAAAAATGATCATGAAAATTCAGACCAACTCCCTGGGACCTGATGAACCCAAGGATCCGGATAATTGCACCCTGTTTTCCATTTATCAGGCCTTTGCAACGGAGCCAGAGGCAAAAGCCATGGCAGAAAGATATAGAGAAGGAATAGCCTGGGGCATCATGAAACAGGAGTTATTTGAATATATAAATGAAATTCTAAAAGAACCCAGGGGAAGATACGACGAGCTGGTTCAGAATCCTGCAGATATTGAAGTTATTCTCCAAAAAGGTGCTGTAAAAGCCAGAGAATTTTCAGCCCCCTTTCTGGATAAGATCAAAAAGAGTATCGGTATTCAATCACTGGGTTAGGAATTTCACCTCTTTATCGGTGAGATTCCGCCACTTTCCTGTCTTTAAACCGCCAAGGTTGATATTGGCCATGCGGATCCGCTTGAGCATATCAACCTTGTTGCCGGTTAATCCCACCATTTTTCTGATCTGCCGGTTCCGGCCCTGTTTGAGCACGATTTTAAATACGTTTTTAGACACCCGTTTTACCCGGGCCTTCCGTGTTCTTTCCCCCTCAATCACCATTCCCGCTGCCATCTCATTCAAGGCTTCGTCCTTAATAGGATGAGCCGTGGTGACCAGGTATTCTTTTTCATGATCATGGGAAGGATGGGATAACCGGTTGTGAAGTTCTCCGTCATCCGTAAGCAGCACAAGTCCTATTGAGTCTTTGTCCAGGCGTCCCACAGGATAGATCCGTTTTCCCTTAGGCACCAGATCCAGAATGATTTTCGTATTTTTCTGGGAACAGGTGGTGACCACTCCTTTGGGTTTGTTAACCGCAATATAGGTGAATCCCTGACCGGAATCAGGGAGTACCACTTTCTTATTGTCAAATGTCACCTTATCTTTAGACTGATCTACCTGGGTGCCCAAAGCGGTTATGATATTTCCGTTGACCCGGACCCGGCCTTCCGTAATGTAGGTTTCTGCTTTTCGTCTTGAACAGACCCCGGCATGGGCTAAAAACTTTTGAAGTCGCATCTTTATCCTGTATCTTAAGTCCTGTAATCTGCATTTATTTTGACATAATTCTCACTGAAATCACAGAAAAGGAAATGATCGGAATGATCACCCAGGTTCAGATTAAGGACAATATCAATCTCATCTTTTTTCATAAGGTCAGCGGCCTTTATTTCAGCATCCGTTCCCAGCCATTTGCCCTGAAGCACGATAGCAACATCACCAAAGTAGAGATCCATTTTATCCTGGTCCACATCTGCTCCGGATCTGCCGGCTGCTGCAGTGATTCTGCCCCAGTTGGGATCCTCTCCATAAATGGCGGTTTTAACAAGGTTGGAATGAGCAATGGCCTCAGCCGCCGTAAAGGCATCGTCCTGGGTGTTTGCTCCTTTTACCATTATACTTGCAACCTTGGTGGCGCCTTCTCCGTCCTTTACAATCGTCTTGGCCAGATCATAACAGACCTCATCCAGCAGGGTTTGAAACACAGTCAGTGATTGCTCATTCTCGATGATCCCCCCCGCGGCCCCGCTTGCCATACATGCCAACGTATCGTTGGTACTGGTATCTCCGTCCACAGTGATTCTGTTAAAGGAACGTTCATTGGCATGGGTTAGGGCCTGTTTCAGATCCGTAGCTCCGATGGCGACATCCGTAAGAACATAGGCCAGCATGGTGGCCATATCCGGACGAATCATCCCGGAACCCTTAGCAACACCTACGATTGAAAATTGCTTCACCCCGTTATCCGTTTCAATTCGTCCGGTTTTCCGAACAATCTTTCGGCAGGTATCTGTGGTCAGAATGGCATCGGCAAAATCCTCAATACTCCCCTCTTCCAATGCAGATTGAACTTTGGGAATTGCCGACTCAAATTTATCCATGGGTAAAGGCTCCCCAATGACACCGGTGGAGGAGACCATGACCAGGTCAGAGGAAATACCCAATGTTCGAGCTGCAATCTGCGCCGAGGTTTTTGCATCTGCCATACCCTGTTCTCCGGTAAAGCAATTGGCATTGCCTGAATTGGCAAGGATGGCCTGAATTTTACCATCAGCAATCATTTCCCTGCCAAGGATTACCGGGGCTGCCACCACCTTGTTCCTGGTAAACAACGCGGCACCAACGGCAGGCTTCTCAGCATATATCAAACCTAAATCTTTAAGATCACTCTTTTCGATTATTTCGGTCTTTTTTATTCCGGCAGCAACTCCGGCAAACTTAAATCCTTTCATGGAACCTGTAACTCCTTTTGGATGGCAGCACAAGATATCTGCATGTGCAAAAAATAATAATTCAGCATAATAAGACGGATCATTATAGATGTAAAGGCACAACCCCGACATTGAATGGGCATGAGCTTATTACAATGCTTTGTTCCCTTGCCAGCCCTGTTCCAGCCTTGCTTTCCAAAGATGAACCAGGTAGTATTGCAGGATATAGAACCCTTTTCATCCAGAGGCCCTATGGACCAGACCCATTCTCTGACATCTAAAAGCATTGTTGTGCTTCCTTTAATGTTGATAACGGTTTTTACCATGATCAGCGTTGTCCTCATTGACATCTACTTTGAGAACACCGCCATTCTACGCTATGAAAAGGGACTGGTACAGCAGGCCAAGTCCGGAGCCCGGATGCTCGAATTCTTAAGCAGTCAGGCAAGGATGCCGGATTACGACACTCTTGCAGACCAGGTTGCCCGGGGGAGCAGATTCAGGGTAACCATCATCGCGGATAACGGTTGGGTAATCGGAGATTCACGTCTGAGTTTCACAGAGGTTCAACAAAAAGAAAATTATGCTCAGCGCCCTGAAATCCTCCAGGCCAGAGAGTCTGGGGTGGGCATTGCCAGACGCTATAGCCATACTCTGGATAATGACCTGTTATATGCGGCTGTCCGGTATGAGACCCAGGGGCGAAAAGGTTTTTTTCGGGTGGCTGTGCCTTTGGACAGCCTGGACCAGGAATTGGTCCACCAGCGCCTGGTACTTGGCGGGTTCTGTTTTATTGCCCTTCTGGTGGCTGCCCTATTGAGTCTTCTGGCCTCACGGTATCTTCTCGGTCTAGTCAGAAAAGAGGAAGAATCCCTGGAGCTAAAGGTCCGCAAACGGACCCGTGAGATTGAAATCCTCCAGAACCTGGGTACCCAGCTGACTGCCTGCAACTCCATTGAGGAGGCCCGTGAAGTTATCAGGGTGGTGGCTGCCATTCTTTTGCCCCGCTTCCCAGGCACCCTGGCATTGCTCAATGATACTCGGGACCAGTTAGAAACCTTTGAGACCTGGAACGGCCAATGGCAGGGAGAGTCGACCTATTCTCCTGACCAGTGCTGGGCGCTGAGAACGGGCCAGCCCCATTTGGGCGATCCTGCATCCGGAAATATTTCATGCAACCACTGGTCGGGATCTGAAGGGAAGATGCTCTGTATCCCCTTGGTAGCTCAGGGAGATACTCTGGGGGTTGTCCATTTTTCCAATCCCACGGCAGTGGAATGTACCCCCGGAGAGCAGAAACTGGCATCAGCCCTGGCTGAACATGCCAGTCTGACTTTTGCCAATCTGAAACTGAGGGAAAGCCTTCAACAGCAGGCAATACGTGATCCTCTCACCCATTTGTTCAACCGCCGCTATCTCATGGAAACAGGAGACCGCCAGATCAGCCGGGCGTCCCGCGGCAAACAGCCCCTGGGCCTTCTCATGATGGACCTTGACTATTTTAAAAAGTTCAATGACAGCCACGGCCATGATATTGGAGATTTTATTCTCAAGGAATTGGGCACCCTTTTAAAACTCCTTGTGCGGGAGGCTGATATCCCCTGCCGTTACGGGGGAGAAGAATTTACCCTCATTCTGCCGGAAACAGACCGTGCAGGAACCTGCCAGGTGGCTGAAAAGATCTGCGCCAGAATCAGGTCTCATGACTTCCATTTTAACAACCAGTCCTACGGACCAATCACCCTGTCCATCGGCGGGGCGGTTTTCCCGGAAAACGGAAACAACTTGACCCAATTGTTCAAGGAGGCGGATGAGGCATTGTACGATGCAAAGTCAGCCGGCCGGGACAGAGTGGTCATGGCCGGTGGCTGAACTGAGCCCTCCTCTCTTCCAGCGCAGCAGTCCCGGATTCAAAGTTACCCATGGGTAAACATGTGTAGTTTTTTATAAGTTGCATGTGCTTTAATTGTTATTACCCCTTACCCGGCCGCTGCCGGGTCGGGGGGGATAGAAATTGAATCCTGTGGATCTCATAAAGAAGCACAAGCAGTTGCCTTGCCGCGTTCTCGCACTTGACATGCCTACCTAAAGATAATATTTGTATGTGCAATACCATAAAGGAGAGGCCATGGATGCACCCCAAGATAATTTTTTAGATACCTGTCTGTTTTTCAATACCAATGCCTTTTCCAGGCATTTGCTCAAGCTTGCGGAGGCTGAATTCAAGCATTTGAAAATCTCTCCTGCCCATGCGTCTCTTCTGCTTCTGGTGTTTGAAACCCCGGGGATCAGTCCCAAGGATTTAAGCCGTTTGCTTCAGCTCAATCCATCTACTATTACCCGGTTTGTTGATGCGTTGGCTAAAAAGAAACTGGTTCGGCGGAAGAACAAGGGAAAGGTTGCCTTTATCTACCCTACTCCGAGAGCGGACTCGATCAAGGCTTCTGTGGCCAATGCGTATAAGAGTTTATATCTGAAATACTCTCAGATTTTAGGGCCTGACATTGCCATCATGCTTTCCCATAAAATTTCCAAGGCCAATGATCAGATCAAAATAGCGTTGGCAGATCAAGATACTCCATAATTATTATTTAGAATTGGTATTATGCAGAATTTTAAACTGGTTATTGAATATGACGGAACCCGGTTTTTCGGATGGCAGCGCCAGCCAAACCAACCTACCATTACGGGTGAACTGGAAGCTGTTCTCAGTATTATTCTGAACCAGGAGATTAAGATTCACGGATCAGGTCGTACTGATGCCGGTGTGCATGCTCGGGCTCAGGTCGCTCATTTCCATGCTAAGACCGGTATTCAGCCTGCTGCGTTGAAAAAAGGGGTGAACGGTCTGATGAAACACCCCATTGTGGTTCGGGAGTGTGATCAAGTACCGGATGAATTCCATGCCAGATATATGGCCCGGTCCAAGGAGTATCAATACTATATTTTAAACCGGCGGGATCCTGCTGCCATTAGCAGGGATTATGTCTGGCATGTGAATCGTCCTCTGGATGTTGATGCCATGAACCGCTGTTGCGATCATCTGGTCGGAGTTCATGATTTCAAGGCTTTTGAAAATTCGGGCAGCCCAAGGTCTTCTACGATTAGAGAAGTGTTTTTTGCAAACTGCACCTTGGAAGATAAAGAACATTTGGTATTTAAGATCTCTGCCTCGGGGTTTTTAAAGAATATGGTGAGAAATCTTGTGGGAACGCTGAAGGATTCTGGTACAGGCAAGATCAGCCCGGATGATTTTCTTAAGATTTTACTGTCGGCAGACAGATCGCATGCCAGTGCGACCGCACCGGCAAAAGGGTTATTTCTGCACCGTGTAATTTATTAATAGCACTCGCAAGCCCTCTGTTAGGAATCGTTACAAAATAACTCGATCTAAATTATTTCCAAAACCCCTTAAAAGACTGGGTATTTTGAAAACAAAAGATCAAGTAATTTTGGAGCCGATCCTTAGTGCTCTTTGATCTTTGTCACATGGTAGTTGTAGTGTGAAATAATATCCCGTCTGTAAATCAAACCCAAGAATGCGTTGTGGTCTTCTTCTTTAACAACGGGAAGAGCATCAATATTCTTTTGGGTGAGTTTGTGCAAAACGGTATTCAGGTCTTCAGACGGGGTGGTGGTAATCAGGGTTGAGATCATGATGTCTTTCATGACCACCAGATCTTCGAGGTGGCTTGTGAAGATAACCTCCCTGATGTCCGTGGAGGAAAAAATACCTGAAAATTCGCCCTTTCCATTCATTACTGGAAAATAATGCTGCTTGGTGGTCTGAAAAATCTTTTTGAATTTACTGAAGGGCATATCCTCATTTACACAGCGCACATCTTTGACCAGGTGGGTAAGGTTTTCAACCTTTATGGTCTGAAGGATGTCCATCATAAACTCACCGGCATGGGCCGGGGAGTCCACCCTGGATTTTACCTGGTTTTCAAATATGGTCCATCGTTTGGCCAGAAGGTAGCACAATGAACAGACCAAAAGGCTTGGCAGCAGCAGGTGATAGGAGTTGGTCATCTCACTGACAAAGATAATGGTGGATATGGGGGTATTGGATACGGCAGTAAAAAAACCGGCCATTCCAACAATCACAAAGGCCCCGGGCTGGGTAACAATGGTGGGAATGAGTATATGAAAAATTTGTCCGACTGCACCGCCCATGGCACCGCCTATGACAACGGAAGGTCCGAAAACACCACCTGAACCACCTGAACCAATGGAAAATGACGTGGTAAAAATTTTACCGATGGCCAAGGCCAGCAAGGTTGCAATGGCAACCTTGTTGAAAATCGCGTCCTGGGCCATACCATAGCCAAAGGCCAGGGTGTAGGGCAAAAAGAATCCGATAATACCTGTGAGAAGCCCGCCGATTGCAGGCTTTATATGATTGGGTACCTTAAGTTTTTTAAATAGGTCAATTACCCCATAAAAGACTTTAACGTAAAGCACACCGGTAAGCACCAGTACACCGGCCAGGACAATATAAGGACCTAATTCCAGCGGGTTCTGGAATTTGAAATCCGGGGAATCAAACAAAGAGCCCCAGCCAAATACCAGGCAGAATATACAATAGGCAACCACCGAGGAGATTCCTGCAGGAATAATAACCTCGGATTCAAAATCCGGATCCCGGTACAATACCTCCGCCGCAAAAAGCGCACCGGCAAGAGGAGCGCGGAATATACTGCCGACACCTGCACCGATACCGGCAGCCATCATGATCCGCCGTTCTCGCTCAGACAGGTTGAACTTTGTAGCCAAAAAAGATCCGAAGCCCGCACCGATCTGTGCAATGGGGCCCTCCCTGCCGCCGGAGCCTCCGGTGGTTAGGGTAATGGTGGAGGCAATGGTTTTGATAATGGGAATTCTGGCCCGGATCAAACCGCCCTTATGGTGGTAGGCATCAATGGCTGCGTCCGTACCATGGCCTTCTGCTTCAGGAGCAAACGTATAGACCAGCCAGCCGGAAAATATACCGCCCAGAGCCGGTAGAATCAGTAGTATCCACCTGTTAAGCGGGGTATCGGTGCTGGGCAGAAGCAGATGCTCTCCTGCCGGGTTGCTGGGTCTGTATCCTGCCATCATATCCAGAAAATAGTGCATGCCAAGGCCGCACAGATAATGGAAAAGAACTGCACCAAGCCCGGCAATAATGCCGATGAGGACAAAGTAAAACATCCATTTGGTTGCATATTTCAGGTCCGCACTTTTGGTCTTGGTGTAGCTCATTGGATTTGGCCTTTTCTCAGCACTATTTTCTCAGAATTACTATTTCAAAACTATGGCCTCAAATCATTGATACCACGGAGAATAATATCAAACAATGTATTTACATCTTTTTCTTCAAGGCAGGAGAAGGCCACCCGGATGTTTTTGTCTCCGATGGAAATCAGGCCGGTCCCGTAGTTTTCAAGAAGGTGAACACGCAGTTGCTCTGCATTTACATCCTTGAGGCGGATACACATGAAATAACCGGAATTAAACGGGTACACATCAAATCCGTCAGCATACTTGGGATCTTTGAGTACCTCTTTCATCTTCATGGCCCGGGCCTTGAGCAGGTTGAACTTTTCCAATTTCAGGCTGCCGTAATTCTCGTCTTTCATGGATTTGAGCAGGATGGTCTGACTCAGGTGAGAGGAGTTGGAGATATTGCCTCGGATACAGCCACCGGTTTTCTTTTCCAGGGCATCATACACCCCTTCAAGATTTTTGTCCGCTGCAAGACCATAGGTAACAAAACCTGTTCTGAATCCCCAGACATAATCTTCTTTGGTGGCGCCATCCAGCTTCACTGCCAGCAGTCGGTCGGCTTTCCCGGCAATTTTGGCAAATATAGATTCCTTTGAGGTCTCTTCTTCAAAGAAAAGACCGAAATAGGCATCATCACAGGCCGCTACCACATTTGTACCCTTCTGTGCAATATCGATCAAAATGGCTGCCACCCGGTCGGCCTCTGTTTTACTCAGGGTATAACCGCTGGGGTTATGGGGGAAATTTAGTACGGTGATTATTTTATCGTTTTTTTCTGCCTGTTCCCTCATCACCCGTTCAAAATCGTCAATGTTAAATTGGGTAAGTGCATCGTCATAGGCTTTATAATGAACGATTCTTGCATTGTTGCGTACGCAGAAGGTCATGTTGTAATTACCCCACATCATGTCCGGCAGTACAATGACATCATCCGTATTTACCCACATGTCCGAAAGAACGCTAATCCCGTGGGTAATACCGCTTGTAACAACCGGAAGACTGACATCCTGGCCGTCAAGGGAGGGATTCTTTTTATACAGGCCTTGTTTCCACTGTTTCCGCAGATCAGGGATTCCGTAAGACGGCGCGTAGGGAAGGTAATTGTCGGGTTCGATTCCGGTGATGAACTGAGTAACTGAGGAGAGGCTAAGTACAGAGGCACCTTCTTTGGCAATACCGATGGTGGCGTTGATTTTGTCCGCCTTTACCTTGGCTTCGGCACTCTGGCTTAAAATACCTTTTGGAAAAAATAATGCTTTTCCCATATCTGAAAGCATTTCATAAATATGGGGAGTGGCTTCCTTGATCGTCGTGTTGAGTTCCTGCGCAATTGGATTCATGTCTCACTCTTTATGTCAGATTAGTTGATAAAAAAGCACTATAAGGCGGAGCTTAAAAAATAAACCGCCCAGGTAGTTGGCGTGGCGTTTTCATCGACGGCTATTCACTTAGGATGGTCAATTTTGTACCGTCAGATTAAAATTGGACGCCACGCCTTAGGCCTAAAAAATAAAAACTCTGCAGTCCACACCCCAAACAAGGCAAGGCAAACCACAGAGTTTATAATACAAAAACAGTAAATCTAAGGTTATCTTCTCTTGGATGCCTTGATCGGATTGATTTTCTGTTTTTTGGCAGCTTCGGTTTTTACATGGGTCGCCGTATTGCAATTACCGTTTTTCCATTTAAGAGAGGGATCCGGTGCTGCAACACAGTAAACACCTGTAGCAAATTCGGAAGTTCTCTGGCATCCATTGCATTCGTCAACGATGGAAAGGCAATGGCCTTCATTATAGCTGCAGCCTTTGGCGGTCATAAATACACAGTCGTCGCCTTCTCTAACGGTAGTACAAATCATAATACAAATCCTGTTTAGTTATTTAATTATAAAATTCAAAACACCTTTATTACGCTCTATAAAGATGTCATCATATGTAAATTTTATTCCACTCTGAGAATATAACCTTGAACAATTATCATATGACCTTGATCTTGTCAATAAATGAATGATTGAAAAAGCGAGAACCGCTAGAACAGCTTGAGCAGTTCGAACAGTCAAAATATCGATAAATAATGAAGGATTGTATTTCCTGTTCTCGCTGTTCGCGTCATTCTCGCAGCTCTCGCTGTTTCACAATTGTGAAACTACACATTTTGCCTGGGAAAAAAAGTCTTGCTGATGTATATTAAATACTTAATATAGAGCCTTAATTGTTCAAATAACAATAGTAACCCCCATACATAAGAGTACCGAATTCCAATGATTATAGAAGATGCCATAGAAGTCCTGAAAATAGAAGCCCAGAGTTTGCTCAAC
>PIVQ01000667.1 GCA_003354055.1 Desulfobacteraceae bacterium
GAAACGACGATATTTAGGACATGACAGATACATTCGAAATTCGGGTAAATGGAGAACGGTTCACCCTTTGGGAAACCTCATCGGTGACAAGAAGCATCGAGGCGAATTGCGGAAGCTTCAGATTTTCATCAACCCAGACTGTCCCTGCAAATTATCCGGTTCGAGAAGGTGATTTCATTCAAATCATGATCAACGACGATCCTAAAATTACCGGGTATGTTGATTTGATTGAAGCCAGCGGAACCAAGGATCAAGGCCAAGGCGTGACGGTCAGCGGTCGCGATAATATACAAGATGTAATCGATAGCTCGATGCCTGATGCCGTGAAGGAAATGACCGGCCCTATTTCCTTGGTCACTCTTTGCCAGAACGTTATCGATGCTCTGGGCGCGAATATTCCGGTTGCTGATTTCTCGGCGCCACCACCGCAAGCAAGCGCCTTGACTGATTTCAACGAGTCAACTGATTTCACTTCCGATAGTGGGCGCAAATGCATGGATTTTCTTGTCGATTTTGCAAGGAAAAAACAGGTCTATCTTGTGCCGGATGGAAACGGTCAACTACAACTATTCAGGCCGGGGAATGAAAGGGCAACGACTTCCCTCTTGAATGAGATTAACGGTGTTGAGAACAATATAACTTCTTGGAAATTATCGAAGAACAGACAGGAAAGATTTTATCAGTACCGGATTAGATCACAGGATAATTTTTCAGCCGACGACGATGCCGATTATTCAGCCGCTGGAATTGATCGAAAGGGAGACGCCATCGATGACGAGATCAGGACAACACGATATTTTGAAAAGCAAGCCCCTGAAAGTTTTGACGACGATGAAAACGTTCAAACGGCTACCGAAATGGCAAACCTCAGACGGGCGCTTGCTATCTCCTACACTTGCACTGTGCAAGGGGTGGCGCAGAAAAATGGTGTAGTCTGGGATTTCGGGCAAAACGTCCATGTCCATGATGAATATGCCGGTATGCGGGGAAACTTCACAATAAAAACGGTGACCTATTCCAGTTCTGTCCGGGGTGGATCCCTCACCAATATTACGGTCGTTTCTCCTGAAGCCTATCATGTCAGGCTACCCACCAAATCAGATAAGCGCAAAGCAGAAGAAGCGCCGCAATATTCGACTGAAGAGACAGAGGCGACAACGCTTCCAAAATGGTGGAAGACGAAAACAACAGTACCGACTTGGTTTACACGGAAATGATAAAAAAACTTATAAAATTTGCGGCTGGATTAGTCACAACCGATACCGGAGATTACCGGAGGACCGGTATTTCCTATCAGGGAATTTCAAATAAACAAGCGGTCGATCTCACCCCGTATGGTTTTTTTCATAATACACCTGAAGGCGGTCTTGCACTGGTTTTTGCTCAGAACGGGCAGGAGAGCAACCCGGTCGTCATTATGGATGATCCAAAGAACAGATTTAAAAATACCTCAGAGGGTGAAACCGGGCTTTATAACCAACTGACAGAAGATCTAATCCACTTGCGTGCTGATGGATCTATTCTTCTGAAGGTTTCAGGCTCAACGATGGTCTTTGAAAACGGTACTTTGACGGTTTCGAACGCTAATGTTATTGTCACCAGCGGCGACGTAATAGCCGATGGTATAAGCCTGAAAACGCATACTCATGGCGGCGTACAAAGTGGCGGAGATAATACAGGGACACCAAATTGATGGCTGGTCAAGACATAACCCTCGGTAAAAATGCAGATGGCCTCTTTGATCTCGTTGTAACAGATGGCGATTTTGCGCCGGTAGATGGTTTTCAAACCGCCTTGGAAGTCAGCCTTTTAACCGATGCCAGAGCAAGGGAAGTGAATACGACTTCATTGCGGCGCGGCTATGTCGGCGACATTCTGACTTCTGATATCGGGCGATCTTTGGGCTCAACTCTTTGGCTATATGAACAGGCAAGATTGACGCCTGATATTATGAACGCAATGCAGGACGCGGCTGAAAACTCATTGCTTTGGATGATAGACGATGGTCAAGCCCTATCAGTAGAAGCAAAGGCTGTTAGCCCGTCTGCGCGGGTGGTAGAAATTACTATCGATATACGGACCAATGAGGGACGTTTCGAGCAGTATCAAGTTCTTTGGAGGCAAACCCTTGCTTAATTATCCTACATTCTCAGATTTTCATAAGATGGGACAGGCCGAGCTTCTGCGCCAGAAAACAACGATTGATCCTACTATCTTTGGATCATTTGCAAGTGCTTTCATCACCGCTGGTTCAGCCCTCGCCTATACCAACACCCTGACAATCCGCGACCTCGAAAAACAGGCTTTCCCGCAATCTTCTGAAGGAGAGTTTCTGGAACTGTGGGGCGGGTATGAAGGATTGACCAGAAACGCGGAGAGCGCCGCAGAGGGCGCTATAAGCATTCCCGGTGATGCTGGTATATCAGTTCCGACCGGAACACGCTTCACGGCAGCGGATAGCCTTGAATACAGAACCACGGCAGTTTCTGACATAGAGACTGTTTCTATTTCAGTTTCGTCCATTACCCGGGTCGGCACTCTGGCAACGGTCACGACCTCTTCAGATAATACCTTTGCAACTGGTTTGGTGGTGACGGTAGCAGGGGCCATTCAATCCGAATATAACGGTGACTTTGTTGTCGCTGTCATTTCTCGGGATCAGTTCACCTATGACGTCACAGGAAGCCCTACCACCCCGGCAACTGGCACGATAACGGCCGCTTCTCCCTATGCGTCGGCTACGGTCATTTGTCAGACAACCGGGGCTGCGACAAATCAGGCATCCGGTGCCACCCTGAATTTGAATGATGTTGAAAATAATGTCGATGGATTGCCAACGGTCGGCATCGATACGCCAGCTTATGCGCAATTCGATGGATTGACGGGCGGGGCGGCTGAGGAGTCAGACGACCTATACCGCACAAGAATTCTTCTTTCTCGCTCGATCATCGAAGGAGTGTTCACGGCTCCCCAGATCAGGCTTGCCGCTTTAAGTATTACCGGAAACACCCGCGCTTTCGTTGTTATGCCGGAGCTATCGGTCTGTGATCCGGCAGCCGGGACACCGGGCTTTATCCCAACACCGGGACAGGTTGCCGTTTATATTTTGCGAGATGGTGATGACAATATCATTCCTAGTCAGACCGTTCTTGATAACACGAAAGCTGCCATTCTTATCGATGGTGCATTGCCGGGTAATTCATCGGAATTAGACGTCTTCGTGCTTGCGCCTCTTCTCATAGCAACCGACTTCACCTTTACAGAATTGGTACCCGATACGGCGACCATGCGAACCGCTGTAGAGGATCAACTTGAAGCATTTTTTCAGGATAGCGTTGACTTCGAAACCAATGTCACAAGAGAGCGTTATCTAGGCTCAATTGACAACACGGTAGATCTGCAAACAGGGGATCGGATTGCTTCTTTTGCTGTCTCTGTTCCTGCCGGTGATATCGTCGTTGCCGCTGGCGAAATCGCTGATTTAGGAGTTATAACATTCCCGTAACATTTAGAATACTGGATGCGCCTAGCACTGAAGGGACCGTCAACCAACTGGCAAATCATATGCCGCAGGGTAAGCTGTGGGAATCAAAGACAGTTCCAGATACAAACCTCCGCGCCCTGATGTATGGCTGCGCCAAACCCATGAATATTTCGCAGCTGCAAATACAAGAACTTGCGAAAGAATTGAATGTCAACACAACGGTTCAGCTTATCGATGATTGGGAAACATCAGTTGGCCTTCCTGATGAATGCTCAGGACTGGCGATAACGATCGATGAGCGCCGCGCCGCTGTTGTTGACCGTTTGAGACGCAGCCCGATTGTGAAGATTGCAGAGCTACAGGATAGGGTTGACGAGTTAGCGCCTGGACTTGGTTTGACCCTTTACGCAGGGTTCGATTATTTTTCTCTTCCAGCCCTACTCCCTATGCAGCTTTTAGGAGATCTTGAATCCCGTTTCCTTCTGGTTCTCGAAGTGCCAGCGGCAGCCTCTAGCCTTGCTTATCAGCTTCCGCAACAATTGATTAGAGGCTTGGATATCGATGCGGTACTATGCGGAATGAACAAGATTATTCCGGGAAATGTTTATATTGAAGTGGTGGAAATCTA
>PIVQ01001486.1 GCA_003354055.1 Desulfobacteraceae bacterium
GCCTGGGATGATATGCAATTGGTCATGAAGCAGGCCGGGCTTTAGCCATGGTCGTGGATGATTTCATCACAGGGCTTGAAGCTGAAAAAGGATACTCGTCTCATACTCTCAGGGCATACCAATCCGATTTAAAAGACTTTTTAAAGTTTTTTCTTGGTAATGAATTTGAAAATGATGAAGACCGGCAGAAAGTCTTTCTTGCCCGGTTGAACGAGATTGACAGGAATCTGCTACGACGGTATCTGGCAACCCTGGTCAAAGGAAAAAAAAGCAAACGAACCATGGCAAGAAGGTTGTCAGCCCTGAAATCTTTTTTTAATTTCCTGGTCAGGGCAGGGCATATAGATTTGAGTCCAGCCGAGGCCATACCCTTTCCCAAACAGGAAAAAACTATCCCCAGATCCATCTCCATTGATAATATTTTTCAACTTCTGGATGGTATTCCAACCGATACCTGGCTTGCAAAGCGGAATTTGGCCATGTTTGAGACCTTTTATTCTACAGGCATGCGGATTTCTGAAATTCACGGACTGAACATTCGAAATATTGACTTTAAAAGGCAAATGATTAGAGTCTTTGGCAAAGGCCGTAAGGAACGAATGGTTCCGGTCGGAAAAAGGGCGCTTAATGCCATTGAAAGTTACAGAGCCGTTCTCAAGGAGAATTACGAGGCGGTATTTCTGAACAAAGACCTTAACAGGTTAAGTACCCGGTCCATCAGGCGGATTCTGGACAAAATGGTAATGGATTGCGGAATAACCTTAAAAATGTCTCCCCATATGCTGAGACATTCCTTTGCCACCCATATGCTGGATTCCGGTGCCGATTTAAGGGGAATTCAGGAAATTTTAGGCCATGCCAGCCTGTCCACCACCCAGATCTATACCCATGTGAGCATGGACAGACTGGTTCAGGTTTATGACACAGCACACGCAAGGACTTATTATAATGCAGACCGAAACATCCCACTGAACCACCATCCTTGCCATGCGCATGGAAAATAC
>PIVQ01000077.1 GCA_003354055.1 Desulfobacteraceae bacterium
GTTGAATTCTTTTTCACGCCTGGCTCTGATCTGTCCAAAGGGTATTTTAACCTTGAGATGAATTGCGGGGGCACCCTGCTTTTTCATTTTCAAACCCGGCCGAGGCAAGACAGTACAGTGATTTCGGATAAAGACTGCAGGATGATAAAACGCATGCATTCGATGCCGCGCATTGTTGATCCGGAAATAGAGGCGCCTGTCACCTGGACCGTTGCTTACAGAATCCCCTTAGCCTTGCTTGAGAAATACTGCCGGGTAATCTCCCCAGCCCCCGAGGCTGCCTGGCGGGTGAATTTTTATAAATGCGGCGACAACACCTCCCATCCGCACTGGCTGACATGGGCACCGGTGGATTATCCAAAGCCGAATTTTCACCGTCCCCAGTCATTTGGCACACTGCAATTTCAGTGAAGCGCCCCTTGCGTTTACCCTGGCATTTCTCCCGGGTTGATCTCTCGGGTTGATCTTGACAACAATGCACCTCCTATCTTACTATTGGCAGATACTTTTCTTCTTATCCGATTATGACGAATACTGTGACGAAAACAATTTTCAAACCAGTATAAAAACCGCTTTGGATCAGTAAAGGTGGCCATGAGCAACCCTATTTCAAAATTAGAGGATTCTAAATCGCCCGTTCCCCGGAGAAAGGTAAAACTATCATTTAGAGGGAATAAAGGTCTTTTGCTGGTTGCTGCACTGTTGGTGGTTGTCATGGCTCTATCCTGGGGTGGTTTGGGCAAAATAAAAGAACAGGTCAGGTTCGATATTCGAGAAACCCTGCTGAAAGTGGATAGTACAACCCATGAATTAATACATATATGGGTTGATGACCGGATCGACGATGCACTGATGATTGTTGACAGGCCGGATGTACGGCAACTGATCACAGAGTTGCTGGCCCTGCCCCGGGACAATATTATACTCGCCGACAGTTCTTCTCTGGAACAATTACGTATTATCGTCAAACCGCTGTTGGACAAACACTCCTATCTGGGTATGTTTGTCATAGCACCTGACGGCGTCAATATCGCGTCCATGCGGGACACAAACCTCGGCCGGGTAAATTTTTTTTCCGAATATCAAAACTATTTTAAAAATCTGCTCAACGGCAAGGCCCAGCTTGTTCTGCCCCTGCGTTCCGATGTCGCCCTGCCAGGGGTAACAGGGAAACTTTCCAAAGGGGAACCGACCATGTTCATCGGCGTGCCGGTAATGGATAATAACGGATCTGTCATGGCCGCATTCACCATCCGGATCGACCCTGCCCATGAATTCACAAGAATCGTTCAGATGGCCAGAATCGGGCTGACCGGGGACTCCTATGCCTTTGATCAAAACGGTAAGCTGATCACCAACAGCCGTTTTGATGATCAACTGCGAACAATAGGGCTTATCAAGGAAGATGAACACTCCATCCTGAACATGAAGCTACTGGATCCGGGGGGGAATCTGTTACAAGGCTTTTTGCCAACCGTTTCCCGTGGAGACCTCCCTTTAACGTTCATGGCTCAAAACGCAATTACCGGAAGCGGCGGCGTTAACCTGAAGGGATACCGGGACTACCGGGGTGTCATGGTTGTGGGAGGCTGGAGCTGGCATGAAAAATATAATTTCGGCCAGGCCTTTGAACTTGATATGACCGAGGCCTATGGATCCTATTTTGCCATACGCCGGACAGTGATCGGGCTTCTGGCAATTATTATTTTCCTCTTTCTCGGCCTTTCTGCCAGACTGGTCCGGGGTAAGCGTCAAGCCGATGCAATGAATAAGCAACTGGCCCGGGAGATGGTTGAGCGGGAAAAAAGTGAAGTCAAATTCCGGATGCTGCTGGAATCCTCTCCGGACGGCTTGATTATCGCCGACAAGGCAGGAAATATCATCCTGGTTAACCGGCAGGTAGAAAGATTATTCGGCTATTCCAGTGAGGAACTACTCGGCCAAAAGATTGAAATGCTTATACCCAAACGGTTTGCCGTTGGACACCCTGAAAACAGAGATAAATTTTTTAAAGACCCGCATATACGACCCATGGGACAGGATTTAGATTTATGGGGGCTTCACAAGGATGGCCAAGAGTTGGCAGTGGAGATTGCCTTAAGTCCGGTTGAAACAGACGGAAAAATAGCCGCCATTGCCTCAATCCGGGATATCACAAAGCGAAAGCGCATTGAAGAAAAAATAAAAAAAAGTGAGGCCGGTCTTTCCCAGGCCCAGCGGATAGCCCATATTGGTAATTGGGAGCTGGATATTGCAAGCAACACCCTGCACTGGTCTGATGAAGTATATCGCATATTCGGACGCAATCCCCAGGAATTTGAAGCAACCTATGAGGCATTTCTTGATCACATTCACCCGGATGACCGGGAAATGGTTAACAAAGCGTATACAAATTCACTAAAGGATAAAACCCCGTATGAGATCATTCATCGGGTGAAACTTGCTGACGGGACAATAAAACATATCCATGAAAGATGCGAAACAGACTATGACCTGATCGGCACTCCCTTCCGTTCCGTGGGTACTGTTCAAGACATCTCAAAGCAGGTAAAGGCCGATGGAGAACTTGCCAGACACAGGGAACGCCTTGAGGAACTGGTTGCAGAACGCACATCTGAGCTGCATGAAAGAGAAGAGACCTTAACCAGCATTACCTCATCAGCCCAGAATGCTATTATAATGATTGATAATGATGGGAATATTTCATTTTGGAACAAGGCTGCCCAAAGAATTTTCGGCCGAAAAGCCAAAGAGGTGATTGGGGAGAATCTGCACAAACTCATTGCCCCAACGCGATATCATAAAGATCATTTGGCAGCCTTTCAAAATTTTCAAAACACAGGGAAAGGAAATTGTATCGGTGACATTATAGAACTTTCAGGACTCAGGAGAGACGGCAAAGAATTTCCAATCGAACTGGCCCTTTCAGCAGTCAAAATAAAAGATAAATGGAATGCCATCGGTATTATCAGTGATATTACCGATCGGAAAAAGGCAGAAGCAGATCTCCGCCGCAACATGGATGAGTTGGAACGATTCAGTAAACTGGCAATGGGCCGTGAACAGCAGATGATCAGACTTAAGGAAGAAATCAATTCTCTGCTAAAGGTGCTTGGCAAAAAGGAAAAATATAAAATCGTGAGAGACTTATAAGTCACTCTTTAATCGTGCAAAAAACAATTGGTGTGGTGAAGATGACCAAAATTAAATTTTCCTATATTGCAGTATTATTTTGTTTTCTTTTCGCAAGTGCCTCTGTCCATGCCTCGCATAATGTTGAAACCGTTGCCATCCAGCTTAGATGGTTCCATCAGTTTCAGTTTGCCGGCTATTATGCGGCAAAAGAAAAAGGATTCTATGCTGAGGAAGGGCTGGATGTCATCTTAAAGGAGCGTAATCCTGATAAGGGTTATATCCAGTCGGTGCTGGATGGCGATGCCCAGTATGGGATTGCAGATGCCGGTCTGGTGCTGGATCGAATGATGGGCAGACCTGTGGTATTGCTCAAGCAGATCTTCCAGCACTCACCCCTTGTTTTTGTCACCTTACAGAATTCAGGCATTACCCGCCCTGATGATATGGCCGGCAAAAAAGTAATGATTGGTGTAAAAGGCCATACCGAAACCCCTTTGGTTGCTTTGCTCCAGAATACCCTTGGCAGTCTTGACACGATCACAATCATTCCGCATTCATTTACCGCAGAAGATTTTATTTCCGGGAAAGTGGATGCGCTGGCGGCTTACCTGACGAATCAGCCATTCTTTTTTAAAGAACAGGGAATCCCCATAAACATCATCAACCCACAGAATTACGGTATCGATTTCTATGGGGACAATTTTTTTACCACTACAGATGAAATCGGAAACCACCCCGACCGTGTGGAAAAGATGATTAAGGCAACCCTGAAAGGCTGGGAATATGCACTTGAACATCCACAGGAAATCATTGACCTGATTCTTTTAAAGTATAATCCGAAACATAGCCGCGATCATCTTGCCTATGAAGCCCGTATGATTGATCTGATGATTCTTTCCGAGATCGTACCCTTAGGTTCAATCTCACCCCAACGCTACGATCAGATCGTCAAAGCCTATGTGCAGGCCGGTTTTGCAAAACCTGAGGCTGACTGGAGCGGGTTTATCCATAAGGTCTCAGGCTATGGGAAAAGCGAACAGGGAATATCCCTGTCACCTGAAGAAAAGGCCTGGCTGACAGCACACAAAGAGATCCGTCTGGGGATAGACCCTCAATGGGCACCCTTTGAATATTTGGATGCGGCCAAAGTCTACAAAGGGATCTCTTCTGATTTTGTAAAAATTTTAAACGAAAATCTGAGTCTCAATATGCAACCGATTGAAGGTCTCAGCTGGGCCCAGGTGATGGAGAAAGCCAAAGCCGGCAAGATCGATGTGCTTCCCGCTGTCATGGAGAGTCCGGAACGGTCTCAATTTTTAAACTTCACCAAGCCTTATATCAAATTTCCCATGGTTATCCTTACCCGGGCTGATGTATCATTTATTTCAAGTATTAATGATCTTCTGGGTAAGCGTATTGCCATCATAAAAGGGTATGTGACCGAAGACCTCTTCTACAGGGATTACCCTGACCATTCCTTTGTACGGGTCAATAACATTGAAGAGGCCTTGCAAAAGGTATCACGGGGATCAATAGACGCCTTTATCGGAAACCTTGCCTCAATCACCTATATGACTGAAAAACTCGGGATTACCAATCTGAAAGTCGCGGGCACGACATCCTATAATTTTGAGCTGGCTTTTGCGGTGCGAAAGGACTGGCCGGAGCTGGTCAACATTCTTGACAGGAGGCTTGATCTGTTTCCCGGTCAGGAAAAAAAGAATATTCAATCCCGCTGGATCAATGTCCGGGTGGAAAGGGCGGCTGACTGGCACAGGATCTGGAAAACCATTGCTGCAATTTCTGTTGGTATCGGCCTTATTCTGGGGACTATTATTTATTGGAACAGGCAGCTGACAAAGGAGGTCCGGAGCAGGAAGCAGGCCCAGGACCTTACAAGGCGATATGAATTTATCGTTAATTCGGTAAAGGAGATGATGACCTTTATCGGTCGAGACTATACGTATATGGCTGTAAATGACACATGGTGCAAAACCATGGGCATGAAACGGGAGGATGTACTGGGGAAATCCCTTGGTGAGGTCTGGGGAGCAAAGATATTTACCCAAGAGATCAAACCCACACTGGACCGCTCTTTTGGAGGCGAACAGATCTCTTACCAGGTATGGCTGGAGACGGCGTCAAAAGGAAGACGCCATTTTCAAGCACTATTTTTCCCTTTTAAAGACGCTGAGAGTCGGGTAACCAACATTGTTGCCGTCAATCGTGATATTACCAAACAAACCCTTGCCCAGGAGGCTTTACGGGAAAATGAACAGCTTTTTATGCGGACATTTGATCAGGCCCCCATGGGGGCGGCCATTGTCAATCTTGATTTTTCTTTTAAACGGGTGAATTCAAAACTTTGTGACATCTTAGGGTATCGGGAAAAAGACCTCCTCAAACTCACATTTATCGATATTACCCATCCGGATGATCGTGCAGCAGGGAAGAAAAATGTCAACGATCTGCTGGAAGGACTGATTGATCAATATTACATCGACAAACGATATATCCGCAAGGACGGCAGGACCGTTTGGTGCCGACTCTCCCTGCGGCTAGTTTCTGACGCAGCAGGCAATCCGCTTTACCTGCTCCCCATGATTGAAGACATTACCGACCGGAAGCAGACTGTCCAGGAATATTTGAAACTCTCCCAGGCAGTTGAACAAAGTCCCATGTCAGTAATCATCACCGACCCTGCAGGCACCATTGAGTATGTGAACCCGAGGTTTTGCGAAATAACCGGATATCTCGGAGAGGAAGCCATTGGCAAGAATCCGAACATTTTGAGTTCCGGTAAACAAACACCTGAATTTTACAAAAACCTCTGGGATACCATCACTTCGGGTAAAAGCTGGCAGGGAGAATTTGCCAATAAGAAGAAAACCGGCGCAATCTACTGGGAAAATGCAAGCATTGCACCCATTCGGGACGGCTATGGCAAGATTACCCACTTTGTGGCTGTTCAGGAGGATATTACCGAGAAAAAACAAATTGACAAAGACCTTAAGGAACGGGTCAAAGAACTTGCACTGGCAAGAAGTTCTATGCTGAACATGATGGAAGATCTGGAAAATGCCCGCCTTGAAGCTGAAGATGCCACCAGAGCCAAGAGCGACTTTCTGGCCAATATGAGCCACGAGATACGGACCCCCATGAATGCCATCATCGGCATGAGTCACCTGGCCTTACAGACCGACCTTACCCCCAAACAGTACGATTACATCAACAAGGTAAAATTGTCTGCCAACACCCTTTTGGGAATAATCAACGACATTCTGGATTTTTCCAAGATTGAGGCGGGAAAGCTTGATATTGAATCAATTGATTTTCAGCTGGAGGATGTATTGGGCACGGTCTCTAATCTGATCCTGCAAAAAGCTGCGGAAAAGGGGTTGGAGATCCTTTTTTCAACCCCTAAAAACATTCCTCCCTCATTGGTCGGTGACCCCTTGCGCCTGGGGCAGGTGCTCATAAATCTTGCCAATAATGCGGTTAAGTTTACTAACGCAGGCAGGATTGTCATCTCAGTGGCACTTGAAGAGGAAGATCCCCATAAAGTAAAACTTCTATTTTCCGTCCAGGATACCGGCATTGGCATGACCGAGGAACAGACCGGGAAATTATTTCACTCTTTCAGTCAGGCAGATACCTCCACAACCCGCAAATACGGCGGTACCGGTCTGGGGCTTTCCATCTCCAAAAAGCTTGTGGAGATCATGGAGGGGGAGATTTTTGTTAGCAGTGCTGCCGGAGAGGGAAGTACTTTCAGTTTTACAGCAGTGTTTGGGATCCGGGTAAAACAAAAAAGAGAAAAGAAGAGACTTAAAACTGTAGAGGGAGAAGCCATAGAACCCAAGGCCGTATCAATCAATGATCAATTGGCAAATATCTACGGGGCAAGGATCCTTCTGGCCGAGGACAATGAAATCAATCAGCAGGTTGCCAAAGAGATTCTGGAACAGGGTGGCCTGCTGGTTGACATCGCCAATAATGGTAAACAGGCCGTGGCAATGGTTGAAAATTATTCATATGATGCCGTTCTCATGGATATCCAGATGCCGGTGCTGGGCGGTATTGAGGCCACGAAGCAAATCCGCAGCCAGGAAAATGAGCAGTCAGCCAAGCCCATACCGATCATCGCCATGACTGCCCACGCCATGGCCGGGGACCGTGAAAAAAGTGTTGAAGCCGGCATGATCGACCATGTGACCAAGCCGATAAATCCTAAGGCGTTGTTCCAGGCCCTGTTAAAATGTGTAAAACCGGGTAAACGGGAAATTCCAAATCATCTGCCCCCCAAACCACCGGGTGAAAAAAAACCGGTTATAGAAGAGCCCCTGCCTGAGGTACCGGGTATCGACATAAAGAACGGTCTTGCCCGGGTCAATGGCAACGAGACACTATACAAAAGCCTTTTGATAAAGTTCTACAAAGAGTATCCGGATTCTGTAACTCAAATCAGAAAGGCACTTGCAAAAAATGATATGGAAGCCGTCACCCGAATCGCACATACAGTGAAAGGGGTGGCCGGCAATATGGGCGCCAGTGATCTGCAGGTTGCAGCTGCCAAGTTTGAAACAGCTATTAAAAATGGACATATAGAGGAACTTGACAGCTGGCTGGATACAGTGGACCATTATCTGAAAACAATAATGGAAAACCTTAAAGATTTTGTAATCGCTGCTGATGCCATGGATACAGAAGAATCAGCAAAAAAGGAAGTCGGCGATGTTTCTGCCCTTTTAAAAATGCTGCAGGCGCTTGAACCCCACTTGAAAAAAAATGAACCCAATCAGTGCAATGATATAATGGCACAAATCAATAACTATACCTGGGGAATTGAATACAATTCGGATATTGAGAATCTTAATCGACTCATAGGCAAATACAGGTTTAAGAATGCACAACCGATTCTGGAACGTCTTATGTCAAAAACAGTTCAGGGCAAGGGAGACGAAGATGGGTGATTTGACAGAGTATAAAATATTGATTGTTGATGACACTGAAAGCAACATAGACATACTTGTTGATATCCTCAGTGGCACATGGAATCTGGCAGTGGCCATGGATGGAGAATCCGCCCTTGAGATCGTGCAGGAAAATCCTCCGGATCTGATCCTGCTTGATATCATGATGCCCGGTATCGACGGATACGAGGTCTGCAAACGCCTGAAGATGGATGAGACCACCCGGGAAATCCCTATAATATTTTTAACTGCCATGACCAAGGAGCAAGACGAGGCCAAAGGACTTGCCCTGGGAGCAGTTGACTATGTTACCAAGCCTTTCAGCCCGGAACTGGTTGAATCCAGAGTGCGCAACCAGCTTAAGCTCAAGCACCACCAGGATCACCTGGCGACGCTTGTCAGGGAACGAACAATAGAGCTGGCTCTTACACAGGAGGTCACCATTGATGCCATGGCCATCATGGCTGAATACCGGGACCCGGAAACAGGCGGCCATATCCAGCGGACAAAAAACTATGTTCGGGTTTTGGCCGAACATCTGAAAACGCACCCTGAATATAGCGGGTTTCTTTCTGATGAAATCATTGACCTTCTCTACAAATCCACACCGCTTCATGATATCGGAAAAGTCGGGGTGGCAGACAGCATCCTTCTCAAGCCCGGAAAGCTGACCCCGGAAGAATTCAAGGAAATGGAAAACCACGTGCACTATGGTCACGATGCCATCCGGGTTGCTGAACAAAAGCTGAGCGAAAACTCCTTTCTGAGACTGGCCAGGGAAATCACCATCTCCCACCATGAAAAATGGGATGGATCAGGTTATCCTTATGGACTGAAGGGAGATGCAATACCCTTTGGAGGCCGGCTCATGGCCCTGGCTGATGTATATGACGCCCTTGTGAGCAAGCGGGTGTACAAGCCGCCGTTTCCCCATGAGAAGGCTGTGGACATCATTGTCAATGGGGACGGCCGAACCCATCCCCATCATTTTGATCCTGATGTGTTACAGGCGTTTAAAGATCTGGAAGAAAAATTTTTACAGATCGCCATAGAATTTGCTGATTTTGATGAGGAAAGAGAGGTACTTTTAAAATAAACTGAGTACCATTATTTCCAGATGGATATTTCCGACAAAGGGGGGGTAAATATGGGTGAAGAGATCAGACATACGGTGCTGGTTGTTGATGATACTGAAAGCAACATAGACATACTGGTTAATATCATCAGCAGTTCATGGAATGTGGCAGTGGCCATGGATGGTGAATCCGCTCTTGAAACCGTGGCGGAGAATCCTCCGGATCTGATCCTGCTTGATATCATGATGCCCGGTATGGACGGTTATGAAATTTGCAGACGATTAAAACAGAACAAGGGGTCAAGGAATATACCAATCATCTTTGTAACGGCAATGAGTGAAATCGAAGATGAGAAAATCGGTTTGGATCTCGGAGCGGTGGACTATATCACAAAACCGGTCAGCCCTCCCATTGTGCTGGCCAGGGTAAAAAACCACCTAAGACTCTATGACAGAGAACGGCAACTGGAAAAGTTGGTTGAAAAAAGAACCCATGCATTAAATCAGGCAAAGACGAAAGCAGAGCTTGCAAATAAATCAAAAAGCAATTTTCTATCAAATATGAGCCATGAGCTAAGGACACCGTTGAATGCCATCCTCGGCCTGGGTGAATTGCTCCTTGACAGTGATCTTGATGAGGATCAGGAAGATTTCCTAAAAGATCAGCTTGAGGCCTCAAACCTTTTACTGGAACTCATTGAGGAGTTGCTGGTGCTTGCAAGCCTTGAAACCGACCGGGTAAAAGCAGAACACACAAGGATTAATATCCATGAAACTTTGTCCCCTGTGATTACATTATTTTCCAGCCAATCGGAAATAAAAAATATCAAATTTTCAGTTTTCGTGGATGAGAATGTCCCATTGACTGTTAAAAGCGACCCCAAGCTGATTCGTCATGTATTGATGAATATTATTAATAATGCCCTGCGGTATACGCAGCAGGGGGAGATCAATTTATTTGTAAGGATGAGCCCCGGCACAAAAACAGGTGACTTCCTTCAGTTCAGCGTCAAAGACACCGGCATGGGTATACCAAAAGAAAAATTGAATACTATTTTTCAAAGTTTTGAAATTGGTGAGAACATAATGACCAAACAATATGGGGGTGCCGGTCTGGGGCTTACCGTATCAAAAAAGATCATTGATCTTCTTCAAGGGGATATTTGGATTGACAGTCAGGAAGGACAGGGAACTGAAGTCGGTTTTACAATAAAAATTTGAGACTTGGTTAAAGGATTCTGTCATTGCATCTGCCTGAATTTCCTTGAAATTTTAGAGGGGTTAATGTAATGTTCCCTACATTCCCGACAAAAAAATATTTGAAAATGATAATTTTAAAAGGACGAATTATGCTCAAAAAGAAAACCAGTCTCTGGATCATTGCCCTTGTTATTGCCGTATTAGCCGGGCTTAGTGCCCCTGCCATCATATCTTTTGCCGGTCAGTCTGCGGCCAAGGGTTTTGGGGCATTTTTTCTTCTATCATTTGTCTGTATCATTGGTTCCTCACTTGCGGTATTAAACATCACATCTCAGGGGGTCTCAGCTCTGGATAATCATATTTCCCTTGTCAGCAGCGGTCAGACTGCCATGGGGTCGCCTTCAGGTCTTGAAGGTGATCCCGGTATAGGAGTGCTGTCCAGGCGCCTGGGGGACTATTTTAAAAAGCTGGATGATAAAATGAAAAACGTCAAAGGCCATGCCAGCACCATCCAGTGCGCATCAGGCAATATGCTCTCCCTGTCCGAGCAGGTATTGGAAAAATGTCATACCACCCAGGGGAATGTAGCAGCCCTGAGCCAGGAAGGCAGCCAAGTCAGCGATAATATGATCTCTGTGTCTGCTGCGGTTGAACAGGCCTCTGATAATATCGACCTTGTGGCAGCAGCCTCGGAAGAGATGCATTCCACCATCACTGAAATTGCTAAGAATATGGAATCGGCCAGAGCCGTTACAGGTCAGGCCGTGGAAATTTCCGGCACGGTCACGACCTCAATGGATAAACTGGGTGAGGCTGCCAGCCAGATTTCCCAGATTACAGAGACGATCTCCGAGATCTCCGAGCAGACCAACCTGCTGGCGTTAAATGCCACCATTGAGTCGGCAAGAGCCGGTGAAGCCGGAAAAGGATTTGCCGTGGTTGCAGGAGAGATCAAAAGCCTGGCGGAGCAGACTTCAAACGCCACCCTGAAAATCCGGAAAATGATCAACGGCGTCTCCTCTCTAACCTTGGATTCAGGAAAACATATTACCCAGATTACCGGCATTATTGAGACCATGAGCGAGACGGTCAATACCATCGCCGCGGCATTGGAGCAGCAGTCTGCTGCGACCCGGGAAATCTCTGAGAATGCCCATCAGGCAGCCACCGGCATGGGTGAAATCAGCAGCAATGTCACGAGTACGGCTGCCGGGGCAAAAGAGATGGCAGGCAGCATCCAGGGCATCAGTCAGGACTCAGGGGATATCGGCATGCGGATTTTTGAGTCTAAAATCAATACGGATGAGGTCAAAAACATCTCGGATATCCTGGATGCCTCAGCTAATGAACTGCAAAGCGATGACCCCGTATTTGATATTGGCAATGTAAAACTGGCCCATATGGGATGGCGGACCAATCTTGAAGCGGTGATGGCCGACCATAAGCAAATGACCCCCGAAGATGTCGTCTCTCATAAAGATTGTGCCTTTGGTAAATGGTATTTCAGCGAAGGGAAAAAATTCAAAGACAATCCCCTGTATGCGGAAATCGGAATTCACCATGAAGCCGTCCATGCCCAGGCAAAAACAGTAATCCATAATCACAATGCCGGTAACGCCGGTGGGGCTGAACAGGAAATGGCAAAATTCCTGGCAGCAAAGGACAATATGTTTCAGAATCTGGACAAGTTGTATCTGGCATAAATCCTAAGGAATTTTAATGAAGTTTTTGTTGATTCTATTGTTGCAGCTTGTTGTTCTTTCAGGCTGCAACTCCACACCACATGATTTTTCATCCATGTATGATAACACCGAGATCGCGGATAAGAAAACCTTTGAACTCTTGGAATACGGATATGCCAGGGATGGCATCACAGCCTATTTTGCAGGCAAAAAAATCCCTAACAGCCATGGACCCAGCTTTTCCATTATCAACGCCTATTATTCAAAAGACAGGCATCATATCTACTATTGTGACATCTATCGGGACGGCACTTTTTATTACACAAAAAAAGGGCTTGATGTTAAACTTTTAGACGGCGTAGATCCGAATAGTTTCAAAATCATCAATGATCAATACTTCATGGACAAAACCCATGTGTATCGTATGCGCAGACGAATTGAGGGTGCAGATCCACAGACCTTTACATTGAGCAAAGATGGATACGCTTATGATAAACGCGCCGTATTTTACAGGGGGTATGAACTCTGGTCCAGTGATGGCCCAAGTTTTAAATATCTGGGAAAAGGATATGCCAGAGACAAAACCTATGTGTACCATAAAAGTTTAAAAGTTGATGGTGCGGATGCCGCCTCTTTTAGACTAACCAATGTGCCAGAGTTTGATGCTCGGGACAATAATCGCAAATACAAAAGTGGAAATACTTTTACTAAGCAATGACCCAGAAGCCCCCAAGCCCTGCTGCTGCAGAATTTGGGGGCTTCTATCTCATTGAGATTTGAATCATTTTCAATTTGTTGTCAGACCTCCATCAACCGGAAAAATCCCACCTGTTATCCATTTTGCTTGATCTGATGCCAGGAAAACCGCCATCTGGGCGACATCTTCGGCGTCTCCAATTTTCTGTAAGGGATAGATGGAACGAACCATGGATCGAAAACGATTCCGGGCCGCTTTGTCCAATTGTTTGAAATTATTTTCAACCTGTGGGGTAGTTACCGTTCCCGGAGCGATGGCATTAACCCGGATGCCCTTGGGGCCGAGTTCAAAGGCCAACGCCTTGGTAAAGGATTCAATGGCGCCCTTTGTCATTGAATATGCGGTTGAGGGTCTGTCCTGGAGCATTCGCCGTGCAAAATAAGATGAGATATTTATCACATTTCCCTTGGCAGGAAAAAGATGATCCAGAAACGCCCGGGTCAGCAGATACGGTGCCCTGACGTTCAAACGGTAATGGTAATCCAGATCGGATTCATCTGTGTCTACAAAGGGAATAAACCTGGCAATACCGGCATTATTAACGATGATGTCAATCCTCCCCTCTCGTGTTCCGACTTGTTGAACGATGTCGGCAATTGCGTCTTTTTTGCTGATATCCGCTGCTATGGATACGATATCAATCTGATGTTTTTTGAGATCATTTTCTTTTTGGGCAAGCTTTTGCTGATCTCTTCCGATGATCACCAGATTGGCCCCCTGCCGGGCAAAGGCTGCGGCGATTGCAAAACCGATTCCATCACTGCCACCTGTGATAAGTGCGGTTTTTCCGGTTAATGATTTCATGAGTATTCTCCTGTTTTAAAATTAAACGTCACACTCCGGAGAATAAAAGGAAAAAACCAAACTTTCATTAACATAGGTTAAAAATTATCTGATTTTTAGTTTGGTTTTAATTCTGGAAAGAGACACATTGGTCATTCCGAGATAGGACGCCAGATGATAATCCGGTATCCGTTCGGTCAGTTCGGGTTTCTGGGCACTAAAACGACGATAGCGTTCGGTAGCCGAATGCATGAGGAATTCATATTCTCTGATGAACTTGTCTTCCGCAAAAGCCTCAGCATAGGGCAATGCAAATGTTTCCCAGCAATTATGGCTGTTCAACCAGGTATAAAAGGAATCAAACGGACACACAGACAGCTTGATGTCTTCCAGAGCAGCGATGCTGAAAAGACTGTCATTCTCACGGGCTGCCGGGGCAACAGGCCAAACTAATCGACCTTCACAGAAAAAGTCCTTATTAAACTCCCTGCCATCACGATCCGTATAATACAGCCGGATAACTCCCTGATGAATATAATACACATTACACCAAAGGTCACCGGCTCGGACCAGGATATGTTTTCGTGGAAACTGACGTTTGATAAACAACTTGGCAAGTTCCATATATGCGTTGTTAGAAATCAAATCATCTGAATTGATGCTCTGTTTGAGTTCGTCAATCATAGATACTGTCACCCTTATCTTATTTTAAACGTTTTTTCATGAAATATTTTGCATGGTCGTCGCAGAAACCGTCCAGGGTCCCGAAAACCCTGTATCCCAAGCGTTCATAAAATCCCGGGTTTTGAAAACTATAGGTATACAGGTAAACGCCGGTGCATTCTTTCTCAACGGCAATCTGCTCCGCAGATATCAGCAGTTTTTTTCCAAGCCCACGGCCTCTGTATGTGTCGCCCACCCAAAGACCTGCAATGTACAGCCATCTGCCTCCGACCTGACCGTGGAGACCTGCAATAATGGTGTCTGAATCATCAATGTATTTTATCATAAAATCTTCATAGGCATAGCCGTCAATCTTAGAACAATTAAACGCCATCAACTGCTGCTCTAAAAATTCAAGTTCTTCAATACTGGGATTGGGTTCGAAGACAATGTTCATCATTACACCTCATCACTTTAGTTTTCAGGTCTTGCTATGTTATGACTTTTTTACTATAGCCGGCAACTATGAAACGGATACTTACAATCGGTTTGATCATAGGACTGATTTTTCTTTCAGGGCCTGGACCTGCACATTGCCAGGAAGACTATTTCATCGAAGATGAATGGGTACTTTTATACAAGGTCGTCAACTGGTGGTATACCTGTCTTGAACCGGATGCCCAATGGTTGTGCGGACAATCCGTCCGGTTTGAATCCCATGGAGAGATTCGGGTCTCAGGCGAGGGCCGCAAAATGGATCTTATACTACCCAAAGAATGTGCAGGCCAACTCTCCCTGTTCAGAAAAACCAAGGTGAAAAATTATTTTAAGCTGGCCTGGCAGCATCCGGACTATTTTCCGGTGAGCCGCGGGATTACCCTGCCCTCCGGATTATATTCCCTTGACCGGTTTTCTGTCACCGGTATTCCCAAGGAGGACCGAAGGGCAATTCGCTCGTTAATTCCCCTTCTGGGCATACAAATACAGGGAAGGATCAGGGGGCTTACGAACAACCGGATTGCCCTTTATCCGGTTGATTCCACAACAAAAAATCAGATCCGATCCTGCCCGGAACCTGAGGACGGCACGCCTTTTCCCATATCCCTCGCCATTATCCACACCCCGTCCGGAGAAACCCTGGCCCGGTATGAAATGGCCTGGGATTAAAGCGAATCTTCTTACTGCGGCAGATTGGCCAATAAAAATTCAACCGTGTTTTTGCCCATGATTTTTGCAATCCGTTCTTCCGAAAACCCCTGGTTGAGCATTTCCTGGGTAAGAACGGCCACTTCCGATGTATCAAAGGCCATGGTGGTGGAACCGTCAAAATCCGATCCCAGACAAACATGATCGTCCCCCACAAGTTCGACAGCGTAGGCAATTGACCGTACAATGTTTGCAGGCGTGATATCCCCCACTGCACCGTCCCAATATCCGATGCCGATAAGGCCGCCCTTTGCCGCTATCCTGCGCATCAGATCATCGGAAATATTTCTCGGACTTTTATAATGGCCGGATACCCCGGTGTGGGAGACCACCTGGGGACGCGTGCTCAGGTCAAGAATTTCCTCAACAACCCGGGGAGAGGAATGGGCCAGATCGATGATAACGGATCGCCGGTCCAGTTCTTTGACCACGGTTCTACCGAATTCGGTCAGGCCGGCCTCTGACACTCCGTGCAGGGAGCCCCCTGTTTTGTTGTCAAAAAAATGCTGAAGCCCCATCATCCTGTAACCGGCATCGTAGAGGGTGGCGATGTTCTCAAATTTTCCGTCCAGGGCGTGGAGACCTTCAATTCCTAACAGGCCGATGACCAGTCCTTCATTGTTTTGGGAATTTGTTTTATTTCGGTCTGCCAGGGCCTGTGCAAGTCCTTTGGCAGCGGTTACTACCCGGAATTGTTCCGGTACCCTGTCAGCAACACCATGAAGTATTTTAGCCTGGTATACGGCACGGGCCGTCAGACTGTTCCAGGTGGACGGGGGCCAAAGCTGTGCCAGTGCCAGAATGGTAATATTATCAAAGCTGTCTGTGTTTTTTTCATAATTCTGGCCTCTGGGAGATTTTGTCACGGCAGTAAACATCTGAATCGCTACATTGCCCTCCTTGAGCCGTGGAATATCCACATGGCCGTAGTCGCTTCTCTGGGTCAGGTCCCTGGCCCAGAGGGTTGAATCACAGTGGAGATCTGCAATGGTCAGCCGCTTATGCAGTTCCTGTGCAGCCTGATCAATGGGAAAAGGAGCATGATCAAGGATCTTGTTCATGGATTGTTCGATTTTAGGCTGTCCGATGAATATCAATGCTGCGTAGACGAGTATGCCAACACCCGCCAAGACCACTAAGCTGCGTTTCAGAATTTTCATTTTCCTGTCCTTTTCCCGGTTCCTGTGTTAATAGATTCTTTCAGATTCATATCCGAATACATCAACAGATTACAGATCTTTGTAAAATAGGACAGGAAAAATGACCAGGAAAAAATCAATTAATTGGCTGATTTGTGCGTTCATTGGCATGGGAATCATCTTTGCGCCTGCGTTTGGGGTTGCAGGACAGGATAAGGGCAGGGAAAAGATGACGCTGACAGGCGGAAAAAGCGGCCCTGTGGATTTCAACCATCATCTGCACCAGACAGTGATAGAGGACTGCCAGACCTGTCACAAGGATTTTCCCCAAGAAGAAGGCGCCCTTGCGGCGGCAAAAAAGGCAGGTGAGCTAAAGAAAAAGCAGGTGATGAACAAGACCTGTCTCAAATGCCACAGGGCCAGGAAAAAAACAGGCGAAAAGACAGGACCGGTCAGCTGCAAGGTCTGCCACAAGAAATAGCGTTTAATCCTATTATGAAACTGATACTCTCGCCGACCAAAACCATGGCTGTGCCTGTTCAGGAGGAAGTCACGGCCGATTCCTTACATGGGCTTCCTCTGGGAACTCCTAAGTTTGAACAGGAGGCCGGTCAGTTGATCCGGATCCTGAGCCCCATGGACTTTTCCGCTGTCCGGAAACTGTTTAAGACCAGTGATGCCCTGACCCAAAAAACCTGTGACCAGATCCGGGGATTTAGCGGGGCCGATTCAGAGCCTGCCATATTTACCTTTCAGGGTGAAGCTTTTAAAACCTTATCGCCCGGAGAATTTAACCGGGATCAGCTTGAGTTTGCCAATGTCCACCTGCGGATATTTTCAGGGCTTTACGGGATGGTCTGCCCCCTGGACCGGATCAAACCCTATCGTCTGGATTTTAATACCCCTTTAAAAATCGATAAAATCAGTCTGAAGGCATTCTGGCAACAAAGACTCATCCCATATTTTGAAGGCCTTATGGATTCCGGAGAACACCTGATCAACCTGGCTTCTGATGAATACAGTTCCGTGTTGTCATCTGATTTTTTAAAGAAGAGAATGATAGGGATTCAATTCAGGGAGAAGGTAGACGGCAGGTTAAAGAATCTGTCTGTCAGGGCCAAACAGGCCAGA
>PIVQ01001487.1 GCA_003354055.1 Desulfobacteraceae bacterium
ATTTACCGGGGCACACTCAAGCCCGGTGAAAAACTGATGACCGAGCGGGAACTGGCCCAGGCCATGAACGTCAGCCGGACCACCATCCGGGATGCCATCCAGCGCCTGGTGACCATGGGCCTGATTGTCCAGAAACAGGGCCAGGGAACCTTTGTCAAAGTAGTTGACGAGAGCCTTGAGAACCCTCTGGCCAAGGCTATGGAAGCCCAGGACGCCTCTTTGGAAGATCTTCTGGAAGTCCGTATGGGGCTTGAATGCAATGCTGCAGCTCTTGCAGCCAAGCGGGCGGATGAAACCGATATCACGGCCTTGAATCAGAGCATCACAGAGATGGAAGCCGAGGTCAATTCAGGACGGCTGGGAACAGAGGCAGATACAGCCTTTCACATGGCCATTGCCTATGCAGCCAAAAACCCCCTTCACATCTTGATCATGCGCAACTTCTACGATTACCTTTTCCACGGAATCGGAGAAAATCTGGCCAGCCTGTATGAAGATCCGGAAAATATTCAGGAGATCCTGAGGCAGCACAAAAACATCCTTTCAACAATCAAGGCAAGGGATCCCTACAAAGCCTATACGGCTATGAGTGAGCATATTAAGTTTGTATTGGATTTTTTCAAAAACAAATCGGAGTAGATCAGATCAGCGAGAGAAGTCTAAAGCGAGAGAAGCGAGAAAAGTTTGTGGTGGCGCTTCGCGCTCCATTTTTATATAATTGGGTTTTCTTCCTTCAGCTCTTCTCGCTTCTCTCGCTGCCATTCAAGCTGCAAGCTTTGAATGGCTGATCCTCCCGTCCTTCAGCCTGATGGTCCGACTGGCATGGGCTTCCATTTCAGAATTATGGGTGACCATGATGATGGTGTGGCCTTCCCTGTTCAAACCCTTCAGCAAGCCCATGATCTCTTTGGCGGTTTTTGAATCCAGGTTGCCTGTGGGCTCATCCGCCAGGATAATTGGCGGACGGTTCACGATGGCCCGTGCTATGGCTACCCGCTCCTG
>PIVQ01000668.1 GCA_003354055.1 Desulfobacteraceae bacterium
AGGGCATCGGGGAAATTTACAGGATACAGAGGGAGAGTCTGGGGATTTAAATATTCTTCACAACGGACTCTGGCAACCGCCCGGTCCCAAAAGAGACCGGGGCGGTTGCACAGTTAACCGAAGGGTGGTGTTTATCTCTGAACATAACCCTCTTTTTTTGCAACACCGGCATAAAATGAGTGACGATTTCTTGCCTGGCTCTCACCAGTGATAAGGCATGATGCGAATGCTAACGGATTTAGTCATAACCCGGCAGAGGCCCAGGTAGCGGTTATGCTAAACCATCCCCGGTCGTCCTGACCGGGGATGGAGCGGACGTGCTGCATATTTCAGTCCATGAAATATTGCACCCCGTACGCCGCGCCACCCCTACCTGCACCCCTGCCTAGTTCTCCTGGGTTGCAAACTCCCAATGTGTGACACTAACTTCCGCACTCTGTTTATTGTTGCATTTTTTGACCGGTAGTGATTATCTCTAAGTTAATTTTAGAACTTAAATTTTAGAACAAAAAATAGTGATGATAAACTCTTGACCCATTATCACAATTATTCAGGCGTATATCATTCAAATGTACGTGATATACGGGTATTATTATGGAATGATATGCGGCACCCGCATATCCACCAGCTAAACGAAATCGTTCAATTACTTGTTATTTACTTTAGGAGGTATTGTCGTGGACAAAGATAATGCAAAATTTCTTGTAAAATTTGACGATAAAGAAAAGATTATTGATATCGTTTCTCTTGTTTCAAGTGCAGTTCCTTGGGTTGGTGGCCCCGTGAGTAATGTTTTAGGTGGCATTTCAACAGGTCGGAAGATCCAGCGGGTGAATGATCTTTTACATGAATTTTCAGAAGATCTGAGGGATTTTAAATCCGAGATTTCCGAAGAGTATGTCAAAACTGAGGATTTTGAGGATTTATTGGAGCAAACCCTCAGACGAACATCAGAGGAGCGGAATGAGGAAAAACGAAAAATTCTCAAATCATTTCTGGTCGAGGCGGTAAAGAAGCCTGGCAGCCAATATGATGACCAACTAAGATTCCTAAAGTTATTAGAAAATATTTATGGTGATCATATCAGAGTCTTGCAGGTATTGACGCAGGCTCCAGCTCATGATCCGGGAATGATGGGTTCGCCTTCCCAAACTTTGAGCGAAAGACTTCCAGACATGAACGATGACAGGATTACTGATCTTGTCCAACAATTAAATGATATGCGTGTTACAAATTTACAGAGCTTAAATACTATGATGACGGGAAGTGGAGCACAAGATTTAAGGCATTCAGTAACACTTCTTGGCAAGCGATTCATTGATTATTTGGTTATAAGTTAGCTGGTAAATAACATGCATTTTTACAAAGGACCACTGCGTTAGCTTCTTTAAGGACATATGGATAACTTAATAGCACATCGCTGGAAAGCTCGAGACAGAGATTTAAATGAAAGCATCCTGGCTGTTCAGGCTGAAATGAACAATCGTGGAGTTCTAACGTCCAGTATTTCGGTAAAGGCGCATCACGAAGTCTTCCGCTCGGAGTTTCAGGCCGGTAGGAACACGATTGTAGAAACAATTATTGATTCTCTTCAATCGAAGAAAGTAGAATTAGATAGAGTGGCGCTCGAAACTTGGGCCATGAAAAGGCTTATAGAACGGCGTGACGTCCTGGACTCCAGATTTAGAACAAGAGCGAAGGTATCATTTCATGGGCTTTCGAATCAGACTATGATTGCTCCCTTTATGAATATCGCGCAGTACTATGATCACACGGCTTCGGAGCTCTCCATTGAACTCAGTAATGCACTTGATGAGTATGAAAAACAGTTTGGCGCAACGTTTATGGATCAAATTGTCAACCGTTTCAAAAACCGTCCTCTGGTCGCTTTCGGCATTGTCATTTTCATTGTTCTTTACGGCATTTTCAGATTTATAGTGTTCTATGATAAAATGGTAAGCTAACAATTCACCTGACAAGTCGGTGAACGTGGCGTTATAAAAACTCAACGTATTACATTATAATCATAGCAGTTCAGCGATTCCCTGGAATGATGATAATAATATAGAATTAGGAGAACCGAATGGCTTCATTCTATGATGTACCGATACTTTGGCAAGATGGCAGTGAAACCACTGGGCGAGGTGTTGGAAATAATGCGGCATGGATTTGTGTATGCAAAGAGGTTTTACTCGGCCCTCATGAAGCATTGTATCGAATTGATTCTTGCCCTGGTTGCGACAGGCGCTTTCGCATAGTTCGTGGGACAAAACCTCTGTTTGTGGATCACGTAGAGGAAATTGTCGATTAATTTTCAAGCTTCCTCACAGCAAAGGAATATATAAAGTGGACTCTTGCATTTTATATATTGCTCTGGTTGATGGTTAAGACTACCTTGGGACTTTGAATAAACCCCTGCACTGGACAAGCCAGTGAACTAAATATTAACCACACACGAGAATTCGGTATAATTTAAGGAAAACAATAAAATGTCAATTAACCTAAATTCAGGGGACACAGTAATTAATTCTAACAATTCAAATGAATAGGTCAAGCCGGTTATTTTGAAATGTTATGTGACTAAGAAAGATAAATATGACAAAAATCTATCATGAACAAGATACATTTAGAGGGAATAAAAAGCATTTAGACACTCTCTTGAAATCCATTGAACAGAAAACATCAAAAATTTGGAATGATTGGCGGATTGAAAACCATGAAATGCCAGATTTAATGGGAGTAAATCTTTCTGGAGCAGATCTAAGCAATTTCGATTTTAGTGCAACTGCTTTCGATGATGCTGATCTATCTGACACCAATTTTACATCATGCGATTTGAGTGGTGCCAATTTTTATCGGGCAAATATGAATAGGGTACAAATGCTCCATGCAAGTGCCTATGGCGGACAATTTCGTAAAACAAACATAGCCAATGCGAGCTTATTAGGTACTGTATTCAACAGTGCGAACTTTAAAGGTGCTACACTCACAGGAAGCAAAATCCATGGTATTGGGCGTACTGGTTGGGAGATTGAAGATGTATCTTGTGACTATGTTTACACTGGTCCTTTAGGTGAGGGACGTTTTCCAAAAGATAAAAATTTCGAACATGGTGAATTTGAAAAAATCTATAAAACATACCCTCTGATAGATCTGGAATTTCATGATAAATTTGATGCACTTACTATATTAATGGTAAATTTTGCGTCCATTCAATTAAATAATGAAGATGGCAAGTTTGATTTTCAAGTTAAAGAAGTATCAACTTATGGAAATATCCCTACAATTAAAGTTTCAGTTAAGACAAAAGAGCAAATCCCTGAAGGTACAGAAATACTTAAAAAGCGAATTGATGACCTGCAGAAACAACTTGCATCCCGGCAAGTGGATGTGGATAAATTGTATGGTTTATTGGCTGATGCCATGAGTGGACCTTCTCGAATTCAAAACACGTTTAATAGCGATGTATCTATAGGCCAATTTATTAACGGTAGCAACTACGGACAACAAACCAATTTTCCAAAGGATCTTTCAGTAGATATGTATCAAAAATTGGTAAAAGAAATTGAGTCTTCTAATTTAGCTAAGAAAGAAAAAACAACAGGAAAAAAGCTACTCGATGAAATGAAAAGTAATGCGACGAGTGTAACAATAAAGCAGGTTGGGACTTGGACACAGTCTTTAACAAAAAAAGGTTTTGAACAGCTTCCTATACTGCTAGAATATTTAGGCTGGTAATTTTTAATTTAATAATTATGTGCATTGTATATATCGCATGTAGCAACGGAATCTTTATTTGAAACAATGAGCTCAACAAGCCAACTGAAGCGGGTGATACCGCTTATTGGGAAACGTTATTCACGGCAACCTCCGAGTTTCATCAAGATGGCATCAAAAAGCATATATATACGGTTGCGAGAGTCAGATAGCAGGTTTTAAATAAACGAAAGGCAAACAAGGAGGAAAAATTTGATGAAAGATAAGCTTTTTATCCGGTTGTTGGTAATGTCCATTCTTGTCATAACCACAACGCATGTGGGAGCAAGTGAGGCCGTTGGGGCGGAATACAAACTGACTGCTGTGTGGCAGACGAAACAGG
>PIVQ01000078.1 GCA_003354055.1 Desulfobacteraceae bacterium
GATTCCTTGCATCTCTGAATTTTGTAATTGATCATGGTATGGAAGATGATATCCAGGTATTTCCCCTTCTGGTTCTGCCCGGCACTTATTTCAGGGAACATGCAAAGGATCTGGGCCTGATCTATGATCCTCATCCGCCGTACACCATTATTGAAACACCGAATTTTTCAGCCCAGGATATGGCTAAAGCCTTTGATGCGGCAGAAGAACGACTGGATCTGGCCCTGATCCCGCTGCCCCATCTGGATATTGCATTTCAAAGCCGCGACGGAGCAGGGGATATAAAGATAGATCTGAACGGTAAAGCTGCATACAGCAAAATCATGCTGACACAACCCAGATCAGACCGCGAACTTGAAAAACTGACCGGGAATCTGACCTCTCCATACCAAATTTTTATCTGCAATGAAAGACCGGAGATCCATGCAAAGGCTGTGACCATACTAACCTCAGCAAATCCCTTTACCCCTTTGGAAATCATATTTGTTCAACCGGATACAATTCCGGACACCCGTAATTATCTTGCGGCATCCCGTCTCAACCGCCCCCATTTTCTGGACAAGGATCTGGATTTGCTTTTCCCGTCCCCGGGCAACAGGGCCATTGCGTTTACCCTGGTATCGGACCTGCTGACACCTTTGTTTCAGGGTGAAATGGAACGGCAGATTTTTCACTGGAATAATGATCATCTCCCCGATTTTGAGGACATGGAAAAACTGTCCCACCTGGACGGTATTCTCATTGATAGGGATATATCTGAATGTCATGCCTGGCAGGACAGGTTTTCTAAACAGGCGGAATCATTGCCCCTGATCTCCTTTGCTAAAGTAGATTTGCAGCAACGATGGAAAACATTAACAGGGGCAGGGGATTGGGAAGTATAACTCCCCAATCCCCTGCCTATTTCATTTATTTTGTTTTCAAAATACCCAGTTGGGGTCTTTTGTAAAAATACCCAGTTAAGGGATTTTGGAAACAAGTTTCTGCCCTTCAGGGTATTTAGATCAAGTTATTTTGTAACGATTCCTTATTTCTTCCGTCAGACCTGCCCCGGTTGAGTGTTTCAGGACCAAAACACAGGTAACCATTTCAATCACGAACAGTCCTGCCAGTATTTTAAATCCAGCTTGCCATACCTCCGGCCGGGCCAACTCCCCCTTTACCATCTCTCCTAATATTAGAGGGCCGGTAAAATATCCGATTCCCCAGAAAAAATAAAAAGTTCCCGAGATGGTTCCCTTTAATGCATCAGAAACGCTTTCATTTAAAAATGCCAGAGCAGACACACAATAGGTACCCAACCCAAAGGCAGCCAGCGTCAAAAACCCCAAAAGCCAGACCATATTCAACCCTGAGAATAAGGCTATTCCGACACCCGCCAATGCAAGTCCGGCAAGCATTACAGATTTCCGGCCCTTATAGTCGGACAAAGGCCCTGCAACGACCTGTGATAGACTGATGGCAATGTAAAAAAGTACAAAGAATATGCCCACGGAGGTTTGATCTGATTGTTTAACACTGATTAAAAACCCGGGAATCATGGTGACGAAAATACCATATCCAGCCCCATACAGCAGGATACCTGCAAAAACAACTCTGTTTTCAAGCTTGCCGACCAGGGACAGCAACTCTCCTTTATCAGCCGTTCTTTTTATGGCACTCCCTGCAGCCACAGCATTGGATTTTTGTCCAGGATCTTTAACAAATAAAACAATGAGAAGCCCGCCGACAAAACTCATTCCGGCATACAGTAAAAAAGCCTCATTTCCCTGCCAAATATTTGCGACCCATATGCCGGATAAACTTCCGGCCGTCAAACCGCAATGCAACGATGCATTGTAAAAGCCCATAACTTTTCCTTTTTGCGCCGGGTATTGAATCGCCAGAAGGGCAGGGGCCAGGGCCCAGATCGGTACCTCGCCAATGCCCTGGAGCATACGTCCTAAAAAAATAAGGTTGGCAGAATCTGAAAAATAGTAAAGCAAACCGGTTCCTGTGCAAATAAAATAACCGCTGACAAGGAACGGTTTGAATCCGAATCTGTCCGATAATTTACCGATTGGAATCTGAACCAGCACAAAGGTTAAGGCAAAGGCTGATGCCAGATACCCCACACTTGAAACGGTACCGGACAGATGAATAATTCTATGGGGAAGTAACGCGACTATCATGCCGACCCCGAACATCAGCAGGAAAGCAGATAGATTAATAGTATATCGTGCCATGGGATCTCTCCATTCAATCAAAAAAAGATAAATGGGTACACATGAGCTTTAAAACAGGGATTACACGCACTTATTCGTTACCATTGATTCAAATCAATGGAACCGTGTATTGCTCATATGCCCTCCTGAAAAATCTAACGAGTTGATTAGATGGAGGGAGGAGGAGGAGAACTTGATCCTATGGTCTTTAAATACATGATGGGTTAAATCCTTTTTTATGATGATTATGCTGTAACCTAATGCGGAATCATATTGATTGTCAAGCGCAGCATATGAAAATTGATTTTTAGTATTGTTTATTGAAGATATTTATCAAAAATCTGCTGATAAATTCCTGTCTTCCGGATATGTTTCAGCCCTTGATTAAAATCATCCCTGACCTGCCTGCTTTTAAAATTGACCTGAAATTGTGTAGGAATCGGAAATATTTCATGATAGACAATCTCGTCCGAAACAGGGGTTTCCTTACCCATATGTTTTGTAAACCAGATAAAAATAGCCTTATCAATAACGATCACCTCACTTCGATCGCTCCAGAACTGCCTGACCTGGTCTTTTTGAACAGGGGTCTCATGGTATTTTTTTCGATACTGCAAATCAAGTGAGTTCGCATCCGGTGAAAACAGGGAGGCAAATATCGGGCCCAGATCCCTGTGGGCATTCTGCCAGGTCACAATGGTTTTGCCCTTGAGGTCCAAAATAGAGTTCAGAATGATTCCGGATTTTTTCTTTGTAATGGCATAATTCTCAAATGAAATAAAATTGTCAGAGTAGTATGTCCCGTCATCCGTCTTCCTAACCGCTGCTGCCGCATCCATTCCCATCTCGCTCGCAGCAATGGCCAGACGTTTGTAGGAAGATTGCCTTACCTTGACTATATACCCTTTGTGCTTCAATGCTTCACGGATAATTTCAGGTTCCAGTCCATCCTTTCCATTGTTCATCACATAGGGGGGAATATCATCGGAAAATGCAATGATCAGTTCTTTTGCAAGGGCAGGGGAGGCAATAAAAAAGAAAATCAATAGTACATATATCGCCTTTAATACTAACAGTTTGTTTTCCATTACATTTTCCTTTCGATTAAAGCCATACAGCACCATGATTGATCAAATCCGTTTTAATTTCAACAGAGCAACCCCACTTAAAATAAATACGGTCCCTATGACTTTCCCGAACATTCTTTTGAACAGATCCTGTTTAAGTATTGAAATCACAAAATCACCCAGGAGTGCAAAGAATGACATGACAACAAAAACAATAGAGATATACAATGTCCCCAGGATCATTATCTGATTGACAAAGGGGGCATCGTTTTGAATAAACTGGGGCAAAAAGGAATAATAAAAAATAAGGGCCTTGGGATTTGATAATGACGTGGCAAGCCCCTTGAAAAAAACTTGCAGGAGACCTGTTGTCTGGTTGTCGGAGGTATAGGTGCCAACTCCCTTTTTCCAGATTTGAACCCCCAGATAAATCAGATAACAGATTCCGATAATCCTTAAGACTTCAAATGCGATAACAGAACTGTGGATTAAGGCAGCCAGCCCAGTAGCGCTCAAACCCACCCAGATCATATTGGCAATGGTAATGCTGAGAACGGAAACCCAGGCATTTTTTTTATTCCCGGAGAATCCCTGGGACAATACAAAAAACATCGACGGCCCGGGACTCGCGCAGACAACGATTGAGAGTAGAAGAAAACTAAATAATGTGGCTGTATTCATACTATCTTACATCCCCTTAATAATTCATTCAGTATCATTTCCAAACATTGAATCAGTCTACGGATTTACTGCAATAGGATCAATATAATTTTTCTGCCTGTTCAACGCAGGAAAAGGAATCCGGATACGAACTTCGATTTTGAATAAACTCTTCAGATATGTGCTGAGAAAAAGAGGTGTTGCTAAACGCATGCCTGATATATTGCGTATTAATCGGCCGGGTATAGTCAATAAAGTGCTGTGAAATATTCCCGGTTAGGTTCGCATCAACATCGATGATTTTTACAGAATCTGAGCAGGATAGATCAAACTCGTCTATATCCAACCAGCGCAGTCGACTGCTTTTCCGGGTTTTATAGTAAATTCGCAACCGGTTTATATCATACACAATGCGCCACTGTGTGGTGTCATCAGCCACATTTCCCAACACATCAAATGCATAGTCCACTGCCGGAATGCTGGACTTATCAGGGTAGGCTGTAACCATTCTTGCGGCCCTGGCAAATCTGTCCAGAGACAGACTTGAGGACTCGTCAAAGGCCATGCTGCCGCCAAAGCTTTTGTGGCGTTTTAAATACCGAAATGAATCTCTGTATGTATTATTGGCAAGTATCTTGACCGGCATGGTTGCCCCTCTATGAACAACCAATTTCCCCCTGATCCATTCAATGCTTGCACAATCACCGGAACTGTCCGCAATCATATAGTGAAGTCCGGGTACTTCCTTATTTTGAATCCGTACCTGTTCGGTGCTCTTGATCACCTCTGCGACACTGCAGGCATTATCCAGTTGATACTGGATCCATTGCAGGTTCTTTAAAGGCTTCCTGGAATCAGGCTGCGGAAACCGGGCTTCTCTAAGCATCATCTGATGCACCACTAACCCGGCCTCGTTAATTCCGCCCATTGGCGTTTCCCTGCCATACTGATTAAAGGAAAGACTGGCATATCTGGCGGTCCAGACAGGAGGTGATACAAAGTCATCTTCCGCCACAGCCATCCCCATTTTCAACAGACCGCGCTTATTAATGATGATCATGCCTGACCCGAGTGACCAGTCAAAATTTGTTCCCAGTACCGGCCTGTCCTCAAGATCAAGGAAAAAGGTGGTACAAGTCTTTCCGGGAACCGGCAAGAGAAGAAGGAGGATGAGGACAAGCACCGGAAAGTTTTTAATTCTTGATGTAAGTCCCATGTTTTCCCAAAGGATTATCACTTCAGTTCCATAAGTCACGCCTTGTCTTCAGGACCGATCCAGAAATGAGGATTAAAGGCGACCTCCCACAGGTAACCGTCAGGATCTTTAAAGTATCCGGAATAGCCGCCCCAAACGACCTTTTGTGGCGGTTTAACAAGGATAGCGCCTGCAGAAATGGCATCCTCAATCGCTTCGTCTACTTCAGCCTCTGATGATAGATTATGAGAAAGGGTAAACCCGGAAAAACCATTTCCTTCCGGTGAGACGGTTGCATCATCGGCAAGTGACTCACGATTGTATAAGCCCAACCAACTGCCTTGCAGAGTAAAGAAGGCGACGTCCGGAGCAGATTCCATTTTAGGAAATCCCAAACCGTCCCGGTAAAATTCTATAGATGTGTTCAAATCCCTGACGCCCAGGGTAATCATGCTTATTCTTGGTTTCATTTGGATTCCTAATTCTTGAGCATAAGTGCGAATCATTTTGATTTAACGAAAGCCGGGATAAAAAACAGCGGATACACAAGCAAAAATAAGTTTGGAATCCACCAGGAGGGATCAAAATCATTCCGAAGGACCCAGAATGCGATTGCCTGCAATCCGGAGCATGATGTTAAAACCAGGGAAATTAAGGCCAATGGCTTCCAACTATTGCTTTTTCTTTTCCATAAATACAGGCTTGTCAGGCCTGATCCCGAGATGAATAAATCAAGGGGTAAAAAAGACCAGTTCCATGCAACTAATATGGGATTATTATAATCCTTGAACAGATATTCATTGGGAATCACGCCTAAAAGTGTAATCAGCCAGTAGACTATGAATCCTATATCAACGACAAGGAAAAAATATTTTAATCGATTCATCTGCATAAACATTTGTTAGAGTTTCTACGACCACCCGACTTCTTTGGGCTCGCTTAATCTTTTTCGGGTTATTTTAACAACAACCCCGGCATCAGTAGGGTCGGGGCAGCGGATAAACTCAGTCGTAATATCATCGGGATTGATTGATTTTTCATATTTGGATCCCGTATATTTCCAGGGCAGGGTGCCTCCGAATTGAAGCGTTCTTACCATGGAATTGATGCTGTCCAGCAGCCAGGGGCAAATATTCCCGATATCCTCCGGGTATTTGAACCTTTGGCCCAGTTGATGATAATCACAATTTTCACCTTCAAAAATTTCAATCTCAATTTGATAATCAGTCGTTCCCAAGATTCATCTCCTTATAAACTTGAATATATAGGTTTCTTTAAATATGGACAATTCAGAATACAAACCATACACCCTTTATCCCCTAAACAACTTTGAATATCTAAGACATCTTCTCTTGAATTCGGATGATCAAGAAAACGGTATGCTGTTAATGAGTTCTTTGGACAGTTATCAATACAATTAATACAATCTCCACAAGAACTTTTGATGGGTGCATCAGGAGTTAATTTCATATTTGTCAATATGGCTATTAACCTATGAATCGGTCCATATTTTGGGGAAACGATCAATAAAGATTTTCCCTGCCATCCAATACCGGCTTGTTTTGCAAGTATTTTTAACGACAACAGTCCCATACGGTTATCCGGGTCATACTCATCTTCAGGATGGATGACTAAATATTGATATTTTTTCTTCTCAAGATATCCCATAACATCATAGGCTATTTTCTCAAGGTAAAGTGCGGTTTCATCACCGGAAGCACCCTTAATTATTTTTCCATACTGGGCACCGATAACGATTGAATAAGGATATCTTTTGAAAAGCGCTGTTGGATCAATATTTAAACCGACAGGAATATTGTCAAGTTTCGTTAAATCCGCAATACCAACGATATCAATCCCAAGATTGCAAATAAAAGCTTTGATATTTTTGGAAGCCGTTTTTGCATTCATTTTTATCCCTAAAGTAATAATATAAAATCGGCTCTTTTCAACGGCGCGACTTCTTGCCCTCCGCTGCAAAAGGCTTGTTAGGCCGAACTTTCCAGATCATTGAAGTTCTGCCAGCCCTGGCTGAGCCAGGAACTCCTTAAGCGCAGAAACAGTTCTCATAGGATCTTCTTCCTGCGGAACATGACCAAGTTCATTGAAGCGCACTAACTTGCTGCCGACGATCTCCTTGTGAAAACGATCACCAATGTCAGGCGGAATAAGACGATCTCGGCCGCCCCACAGAATAAGTGTGGGCAGCTTGAGCTCCGGTACTTGCTTTGCGAGCGAGCCCGGTTGTGTTTGACGGAAACGCTCGGCCAATGCCAGTCGGTTGCCGGCACGGGTGGTAAGGTCGAAATAGCGATCAATCAGCTCAGGGGTGACCAGAGACGGATTACCATAAACATTCTTAACACTGCTTTCGACAATTCCACGGGGCAGCACCTCCTCCATTAGCCTATTCAATACAGGTGTAAGTGCGATTTTGAATCCAATCGGAACTGATTGAGCCTGATATGGATACCCGCTGGCATCAATGAGTATGAGCCGTTCGACACGACCAGGATGCAGTACCGCCGTCGCCCATGCCACATAGCCTCCCAAGGAGTTGCCGGCCAACACGCAATGGTCGACGTGGAGAGTGTCGAGTACGGCGACTACTATGCGTGAATAATTCTCGATCGTGTAGTTGTTGTCGGGAGAGGGGCCTGTGAGCCCGAAGGCCGGCATATCGAAACGAATGACTCGATGCTCGTCCTTTAGGGCATTAACCCAGCCATCCCAGGTATGGAGAGAGGAGCTTGTACCATGCAGGAGCACGATCGGCATCGAATCCTCGCGTGGTCCTTCGTCCCGCAGGTGTACCTGCATACCTTCAATTTCAATGAACTGCGACGGTGGTAGTGCCCAGCGCACTTTCAGTTCTTCTACCGAACGGTCCGGTACCCGGTTTACAACGATGAATGTGGCTGCTGCAACGACAAGCAGCAGGAATAACCAGCCAATTAATTTCAATACAAGTCTCATGCTATAGCTCCAGCGCCTTGTTTAGCATTGAGGATTTATGATTTTAGCCATGCTGTAGCCGCATTAAGGCTTTTGAAATACTGGATATTAAAACCATCAGATTGCGCTACTTTTTCAAAATACTTTCTATGACTTTCTGCTTCAGAATAGATAAATGCGAATTTCACATCAGGTTTAATACCGATAGACCTCATATAGGTTGTCAAATCCATGGCACCTACCATCGGCTCTGCTGGATTGAATGTTGATTTTGTTAAATCAATGAGAACTCTGTTAAATTCACTTATTCCCAATTGGCATGCAACGGCTGATAATATTTTTTTTCTTATATCTTGGTCGAGCAAGCAAGTGACTTTTACTTTGATGGTTTGATTTTTTGAGTCAATTTCCAGATCGAAATTCATTTATTAACTTCCTGTTGTCGAACAGTATCAATAGATAGAAAGCTGTTGTCCATGTATTGCCTATAGTTCATGAAATAGTATTATGCATATTGTCGTATATTAGATCAAATGCGGAAAAAAGAAAACCTGTTAATGACCAGATTACATTAAGGAAAAACGGATTTGAAATTTCCATGTTTTCTCTATATAGTCAGCAACCATGGGAAATAAAGACGGCATCATATCCATGAATACAGGCTCTGGAAAAAAACTCATGAAAATTGCTCTGGTGGTCAATCCCTATTCCGGCGGTAAAAAGACAGAAAAACTGTTGCCTATGGTCAAAAATTCTCTGGAGAACAGGGGCGTTCAGGCAGACATCTATCTGTCCAGGTTTAAAAATCATATTCAGGGCATTGCCCGCAACCTTGATATCACAGCCTATGATGCCATTGTGGCCATGGGCGGGGACGGCACTAACTTTCATCTGATCAACGGACTGCTGTCTACCCATCTGCCGGCAGATTTACCGCCTCTGGGCATTATCCCCACAGGATCTGGAAACTCGTTTATCAAGGATCTGGATATCCATTCTTTGGACCAGGCTGTCCAGGCTATTGAGAGAAACAGCCCCAGACCTGTGGATGTCCTGAGATATACCCAGGGTATGCGCCCCTTTTATTTTATAAATCTCATGGGGCTGGGATTTGTCACTGATGTCGCATTAACAGCAGAACGCTTTAAAGCCTTTCATGATCTTTCCTATCTCATCGGCGTGGTTCACAGAACTGTCTCCCTGAAATTCCATCACATGGAACTGATTGTTGACGGGAAATCATTTTCAGGAAAAAACTGTTTTGTTGAATTCTGCAACTCCAGATATACAGGAGGGGACATGCTCATGGCACCAAAGGCAAAAATTGATGACGGTCTCATGGACGTTGTGATTGTAGGTCCTATGAAAAAGAAACGGTTGTTAGGGGCTTTGCCCAAAATATTTACAGGAGATCATCTTGCAATGGACGAGGTCACCTGCATCCAGGGTAAAAAAGCTACGATCCATACTCATCCGGCCAAGGCCCTTCTGCCTGACGGTGAGATTTTCGGTAAAACACCGGGTACAATTGAAGTGCTTGGAAGTCAATTAAAGTATCTTTCCTAAAATTTATCTTATGCTGAAAAGGAAAAAAAGATGAGGCTAAAAACAGACAAACGGTTTATTCAGGCCAATAAAGAGGCGATGATTGCCGTTGGATTATGCATTGCCTATTTTATCTTTTGGTATGTTACGGCTTACGGTTTTGGCGATGTGCCGGTCGATGAATACACCTATATTTTAGGATTTCCGGCCTGGTTCTTTTACAGTTGTGTGGTTGGGTTTGCTCTCTTTTCAATCCTTTCCGCCCTCATGGTACGCCTTTTCTTTAAAGAAGTCTCCCTTGATAAATACGATACAGACCAGCTAAAGGCCGAAGGTGACATATGATTCAGTACGCCATCATCCTGCCCCTTATTGCCTACCTCATTCTTGTATACCTTATGGCTATCTATGCAAACCGAATCCTGTCGAAATCCGGAAACTTTTTAGAAGAGTACTTTATCGGCAGCAGGCAAATGGGCGGATTTGTCCTGGCCATGACCCTGGTTGCCACATATGCCAGTGCCAGCAGTTTTGTAGGTGGTCCCGGAGTTGCCTATAAAATGGGCTTAGGCTGGGTGCTTCTGGCCATGATCCAGCTTCCTGCAGCCTGGCTGTCCTTATCTGTTCTGGGGAAAAAATACGCCATCATTGCCCGCCGTATCAATGCCGTGACCATCAATGATATCCTCAGGGCCCGGTACGACAACAAGTGGGTGGTAATATTAGGGTCACTCTCCCTGGTTGTCTTCTTTATAGCAGCCATGGTAGCGCAGTTTGTCGGAGGCGCCCGACTTTTTGAAGGGATGACCGGCCTTTCTTACAACACCGGCCTTTTTATCTTTGCCTTTACCGTAGTGCTTTATACCACCATCGGTGGTTTTCGGGCTGTGGCCCTCACCGATGCCGTTCAAGGCGTGGTAATGATGATCGGCACCACAGCCCTTCTTGCAGGTGTTATCATAGCAGGCGGCGGTATCCCGAATCTTATAACCGCCCTTCAGAGTATCGATCCTGCCCTCATTACCCCATCTGGGCCGAATAATTTCTTAAGCAAACCCTTTATCCTCTCTTTCTGGATCCTGGTCTGTTTCGGGGTGATCGGTATTCCCCATACCGCAGTACGCTGCTTCGGATACAAGGACAGCCGTTCCATGCACCGGGCGATTATCCTTGGCACCTTTGTCATGGGATATCTCATGCTCGGCATGCATCTTTGCGGTGCATTCGGCAGGGTTATTGTTCCAGATCTGACCGTGGGGGATAAGATTATGCCGGCACTGACCATAGCGGTGCTGCCGCCGGTATTTGCAGGAATTTTTCTTGCAGGTCCTCTGGCTGCCATCATGAGCACAATAGACTCCCAGCTCATCCTGGCTTCAGCCACCATCATCAAAGATCTGTATATTAACTATGTAAAAAAAGAGAATCCTGAACCTAATAAGATTCAAAGGGTTCGTCTGTTAAGCTTTATCACAACAGCTATTCTCGGCCTCATCGTATTTGGTGCAGCGTTTAACCCGCCTGAGCTCATTGTCTGGCTCAACCTGTTTGCCTTTGGCGGATTGCAGGCAGCTTTTCTCTGGCCGCTGATTTTAGGTCTTTACTGGAAGCGCGCCAATGCCATGGGCGCCCTTGCTGCCATGATGACGGGTGTTGGCACATATTTTTACTTTGCAACCTTCATCAAACGGGTGGCAGGCATGCATGTGATCGTACCGGTCTTAAGCATTACCCTGACGGTCTTTGTTATCGTGAGCCTGCTTACGCCTGAGCCCAAAAAATCAACAATAGCGCTTTTCTGGGGAAACCGCTGTGAATAAAGGAATTAAACTTTAGTTTAAGGTTAATCATGCAAACGATTATCTCTATAGGCCTCTGGGCTGTTGGTTTAGTGTTTTTTTTATTTTCTTTCTCTATTCTGGCAATTTGCCTTGTGGTTTGCCCAAGAGAAATAACCTTCAGTCTGGCAAGACGCCTATTTTCCATGCAAATCCGGGTCATGGGCATCCGCCTCAGAGTGAAGGGCAGGGGGAACATCGATCCGGATCAGACCTATCTGATCATGGGAAACCACGAAAGCCTGTTTGATCTTTTTGTTATCCCTGCAGCCATTCCCCTGACCTTTACCGGCGTGGAAGCAGCCTATCATTTTAAAATTCCGATCTGGGGGCATCTGATCCGGAAATGGGGATGTATTCCTATCCAGCGGTACAACCTTGCACAGGCTAAAAAGAGTCTTGAACAGGCCAGAACAACCCTGGACGAAGGATTGTCCATTGTCATTCTGCCCGAAGGCCACAGGACCCGTACAGGAGAGATGGCAGCGTTTAAAAAAGGCCCCTTTCACCTGGCCAAGGCGACCCGGGCCACCATTCTGCCATTCGGTATAAGCGGCTTGTTTGAATTTCAGCAGCGGGGGGAATTTTACCTAAACCCAAGAAAGGTCTACGTAAAAATCGATGAAGCAATTCCCTACGAATCCTACAAGGACTTATCAGTCGAAGAATTCAGAGATCTAATATTTAACCGGATTCACCATCTGAGCCAATAAAAAAGCGCGGGTAGCAATTGCCACCCGCGCTTTTTATACTGTTCTCGCCGTTCCCGCTGATCAAGCTGATCTCGCGGTTAACGGCAACTGCCGTTAACTCGCGTTTTCAGCATTCACTCTTTCAATAATCTTCTTAGCCATATCACCAGGCACTTCGTCATACTGCTCGAATTCCATGGTGAATGTACCGCGGCCACCGGTCATGGAGCCAAGATCTGGTGCATAACGGAGCATTTCAGACATGGGAACCAGTGCGTTGATGATCTGTTTCTCATCTTCTGAATCCATACCCAGAACGCGGCCGCGTCTGGAGTTCATGTCACCCATAATATCGCCTGTGGCATCATCCGGTACTTTAACGGAAACCTTCATGATGGGTTCAAGCAAAACAGCCTTGGCTTCGTTCGCTGCTGTCCTGAATGCTAATGAACCTGCCATCTTAAACGCCATTTCAGAAGAATCAACTGAATGGTAGGAACCGAAATCCAGAGTGGTTCTAAAATCCACACACGGGAATCCGGCCAGGATGCCCTTGACCATGGCTTCCCGGATACCGGATTCTACGGCAGGGATATAGTTTCTGGGAATAACACCGCCCACTATTTTATCAACAAACTCATATCCGGAGCCCTTGGGCAGGGGGGCAAGCTCGATCCAGCAGTCACCGTACTGGCCGTGGCCGCCGGACTGTTTTTTATGTTTACCCTGAACACGGACTTTTTTCTTGAAAGTCTCTCTGTAGGCAACTATGGGAGTGGCAATGTCCATGCCCACGTTGAATTTTCTCTTGATCTTTTCAGCCGTGACTTCAATGTGAACCAGACCGCGGCCGGACAGGAGAGTCTGGTGGGTTTCTTCTTCACGTTTGAGCTCAAGCCCTGGATCTTCTTCAAGGATCTTACGAATGGCTTCATGAATCTTGTCTTCGTCGCTCTTCTCCTTGGGAGAAATGGCAAAAGTGATACAGGGCGGCAGTGCTGCAGGTGCCGGAATCTGAATTTCCTGACCGCCGGTAATAGTATCACCGGTCAGGGTATCTTTGAGCTTTGCAACCGCAACTATAGAGCCGGGCAGGGCACCGGTAATGGTTTTCTGCTCTTTACCCGCAATTTCCAGCAACTGGGAGAATCTCTCCTTGGTGTCCTTGGTCACATTAAGGATGTTGCCCTCTTTGGTAAGCGTTCCTGCAATAACCCGGAATAAAGAGAGACGGCCGGCATAGGGATCCACGATGGTGGCAAATACAAAGCCTGTGAATTCGGCATCCGGATCCGGAGCCACTTCAACCTCGTTGCCGTCTGCATCAACGGCTGTCCAGGCACCGCGATCCAGGGGAGAGGGCATATAATCATTGATGAAATCAAAGATCACATCAATACCGATCATTTCGGTAGCGGAGGCACAGACTGCGGGATAGAACTCCGCGTCCAGAACACCCTGGCGGAAGGCGACTTTAATTTCATCTTCGGTAAGATCTTCACCTTCCAGATATTTTTCAAGCAGATCATCATCAAGCTCTGCTATGTTTTCAATGAATTCTTCCATGGCCATGGCAACGTCGTCAGCCATGTCAGCAGGGATATCTATTTGGGTTGCTTTTCCGTCTGCATCATATTCAAAGGCCTGGCCTGTAACAAGGTTTACCAGACCTTTAAAATCAGCTTCACTGCCGATGGGCAAGCAGACGGTAAGGATTTTCTTTTTTAATGCGGTTTGACAGGCGTCAACCGCTGTTGCAAAATCGGCTCTTTCACGGTCCAGTTTATTGATTACAACAAACCCTGGCAGATTGTACTCAATGGCAGAGGCAGCCGCCTCTTCGGTCATAGCGGAAGGTCCGCCAACGCCGTCAATGACAAAGGCCATACTGTCGGCAACAGGAAAACATGTTTTGGAAGCAGAGAAGAAATTCTGATCACCCGGCGTATCCATTAAGGTAATAGTATGCTTATTGTGGGTGTATTTGATAAACGATGTATTGATACTCTGCTGTTTTTTGGTTTCTTCGGGCTGGAAATCCATTACGGTATTTCCCTCTTCAACCTTGCCCAGGCGATTGGTCACCCCGGCTTTAAAAAGCATAGCTTCAGCAAGAGTAGTCTTGCCTGCACCTCCATGACCTGCAAATGCCACATTTCTCATGGTTTTCATTTCTTCGCTCATTACTGCTCCTTCTAATAAAGAATTAATAGAAAAACAATATTAATAGAAAAACAATATTTTAATAATATTATTAAAATAGAATTAAAAGCGTTATTTTAAATTTTTTCAAATTCAAGGGAAATAATATACTCCTCATTGCCCTTGGGACCTAAAATCGGAGAGGCTACAACGTCATTAACACGGTATCCTCTGGTTTGAAAAAAGGCTTTTATATCTTCCACCACCTGTTTTCTAACTTCCGGGTCCTTCACAACACCACCCTTGCCAACATTTTCCTTTCCAGCTTCAAACTGGGGTTTGATCAGGGCCAGTATCCCCGTACCCTCCCGCATGAATTTTTCCGCGGAAGGGATTACTGTTTTCAATGAGATAAAAGAGGTATCAGCCACCACAATATCCATTGGTTCATTTACTATTTCATATGCAAGATTCCGGATATTGGTCCGCTCGATAACGACCACCCGGTCATCCTTGCGCAGGGACCAGTCCAGCTGCCCGTATCCCACATCCACGGCATAGACTTTTTTGGCGCCGTTTTTTAACAGACAATCGGTGAACCCGCCTGTGGATGCACCAATATCAAGGCAGACACAATCCTTTACCGACACCGGGAAGGTGTTCAGGGCCTTTTCAAGCTTAAGGCCGCCACGGCTTACATAGGGATGATCATCTTCCTTGACCTTGATAACTGCGTCCATGCTCACCTGGGTGCCGGGTTTGTCCGCCACCATATCATTGACCATAACCTTACCGGCCATGATCATGGTTTTTGCCCGGTCCCGAGACCGGATCAGACCTTTTTCCACCAGTACAATGTCCAAGCGCTGCTTTGTCGGGCGCGACTTTTTTGGACTTTTTTTTGCAGGTTTATTCTTTGCCATGCAATTTCCGTCCGGCAGCCACAATGGCCTGTGCATCAATCTTGTGATCATTTCGAAGCTGTGCCTGGGGGCCATGCTCAACAAAGGTATCCGTAATACCGATTCGTTTTACAGTTAATCCGGTAAGCCCCTTGTCGCAGAACATCTCAATAACGGCAGAGCCAAATCCGCCTGCCAGCATATGCTCTTCAACCGTAATCACCTTTTGAATGGTCTTAGCCTTTTCAAGAAAGAGGTCTGAATCCAGAGGTTTGACAAATCTGGCGTTGATCACAGTAGCCTCAATACCTTGTTTTGAAAGTTCTTCGGCAGCGTCTAACGCCTCATTTACAGGCCGGCCGATGGCAATGATCAGCAGATCATCTCCCTTACGGACAGTTTTTGCCTTTCCGATATCAAGGACGGGTGCCGCAGGATCGATTTCCACGCCCTGGCCGTTCCCCCTGGGATACCGTAGTGCAACGGGACCGTTATGTGAGACGGCGGTACGCATCATCCTTGCCAGTTCGTTTTCATTCATGGGTGCCATCACCGTCATATTGGGCATGGGCCGTAGATAGGCGTAATCAAATAATCCATGGTGGGTGGGGCCATCCTCCCCCACAATTCCGCCCCTGTCCAGGGCAAATACAACCGAATGATTGTCTATACACACATCATGGAGAATCTGGTCATAGGCCCGCTGAAGAAAGGTGGAATAGATGGCAACAACCGGTTTTAACCCTTTGGAGGCAAGACCTGCCGCAAAGGTTACGGCATGCTGCTCGGCAATACCCACATCAAAGAACCGTTCGGGAAATTCCTTTGAAAAACCTGTCAGTCCGGTGCCTTCGGGCATGGCAGCGCTAATGGCGACCACCTTATCGTTTTCTCCTGCAAGCCGGACCATCTGATCGCCGAAGACCTGTGTGTAAGAGGGCAAAGGGCTTGCTGTTTTATTACTCTTGCCCGTATCCACGGCAAAAGAACCCACCCCGTGGAAGTAGACCGGATTTTTTTCAGCCGGCTCATACCCCTTGCCTTTTTTAGTGGTCACATGAAGGAGTACGGGAGAGTCCGGATTCTTGATATTGGTCAGGATATCAATAAGATGATCCAGGTTATGGCCGTCTATGGGGCCGAAATAATCAAAGTTAAAGGCCTCAAACAGCATCCCCGGCGTTACAAATGTTTTAAAGGATTCTTCCCACCGTTTGGCCCATTCGTACATGTCATCCCCAATCTTTGGCAGGGATTTTAAAAACTGGCCGAACTGATTCCGCATATTCTGCAGGGATTTATTGGAAAGGGTCCGAGACAGATAAGATGAAAGGGCGCCCACATTGGCGGAGATGGACATATCATTGTCGTTGAGAATAACGATGAGCTTGCGTTTGAGATCTCCTGCCTGATTCAGCCCTTCATAGGCTAGGCCTGCAGTCAGGGACCCGTCTCCGATAACGGAAATCACGTCGGACTCGTCGTTGTTCAGATATTTGGCAGAACAGATGCCAAGGCCCGCAGAAATGGATGTGGAGGAATGCCCGACCGTAAACCCGTCGTAGGGACTTTCCTTGATTTTAGTGAACCCGGATATTCCCTTGTACTGTCTCAGGGAATCGAAATCCTTGTTTCTGCCGGTCAAAAGCTTATGGGCATAAGACTGGTGTCCCACATCCCAGACCAGAGTGTCCTGCGGGATATCAAAGACATAGTGTATGGCCAGGGTCAGTTCCACCGCCCCCAGGCTGGAGGCCAGATGACCTCCGTTTTTAGATACCACCTCAATGATCCTGTGCCGAAGCTCCTGGGCAAGCACAGCCAAGTCCCCACGGGATAATTTTTTTAGATCATCAGGGCCGTTTATCTGTTCAAGAAAACTCAATATAACTTCACCTTCTATATTAGATCGATGTAATCGATTTTAGTATCGATACCTTAATTATCGATTTCTGTTGATAATGTACCGGGCTATGGCCCGCAGGGGATCAGCCTTTTCATCAAATACGGGTTTACCGTTTTGTCCTTCTAATACGGCGTTACCGTTTTGTCCATCCAAGGCAATAAGCGCATTGTCGATCAGGTCCCGGGCATAGGCCTTTGATTCTTCAAGGCCGATGATGGCCGGAAAAGTCATCTTGTCATGGAGCGCATCTGATCCGGCTGCCTTCCCCATGATCTGGGGGTCCCCTTCCACATTTAAAATATCATCCATGACCTGAAAGGCAAGTCCGATATAGTCTGCATAGTCAATCAAGGCGGCCAGGGCCGGGTCATCGGCCCCGGCGCTCAGGGCACCAGCTTCAACACTTACCCGTATCATTTCTCCGGTTTTATAGCGATGTATTTTCTTTAGATGCTCAAGCCGCTGTTCTTTATTCCCTAAGTTTGAAAGATCGGCTGTCATGTCGGCAGATTCAGCCTGCATATCCAGCATCTGACCTTCAACCATACCGCTGACACCGGCAGCTTTTGAAATCCTTTCCACCAGCTTCAGCCGGATTCCCGCATCCGGAAATGTGTCAAA
>PIVQ01001488.1 GCA_003354055.1 Desulfobacteraceae bacterium
GCGCCAAGATCCTTGTCAATACCCATGACCTCGCCGGTTGATTTCATTTCAGGGCCGAGAACCGGATCAACATTTTCAAACCTGTCAAAGGGCATGACTGCTTCTTTAACACAATAATAAGACGGGATAACCTCTTTTGTAAAACCCAGTTCCTTAAGGGTTTTACCCAGCATTACCTTTGTGGCAAGCTTGGCCAGCGGTACGCCGATCGCCTTGGACACAAAGGGAACGGTCCTGGAAGCTCTGGGATTGACCTCTATAATATATACTTTGTCGTTCATGATACCGAACTGGATGTTCATCAGACCTTTGACGTTGAGCTCTTTGGCAATGGCCCGGGCGGCGTCTGCCATTTCATCGATATGGGTCTGGGGAATTGAATAGGGCGGCAGCACACAGGCGGAGTCGCCGGAGTGGATACCCGCCTCTTCAATATGTTCCATCATCCCGCCTATAATGGTCTCTTCTCCATCTGAAATGGCATCTACATCAAGCTCAAAGGCCTCTTCAAGGAACTTATCGATGAGAACCGGTTTGTCAGGGGATGCCTGGACTGCCAGATCAAAGTATTCTTCCAGATCTTGTTCGTCATAGACGACTTTCATGGCCCGGCCGCCCAGTACAAAGGAAGGTCTTACCATGACCGGATATCCGATATCCCGTGCCACGGCAACTGCCTCTTTATAGGAGTGGGCAATCCCGTTTTCCGGCTGGCGCAGACCCAGTTTGTTGATCACGGCCTGGAACAGATCCCTGTCCTCGGCCCGGTCAATGCTTTCAGGGCTTGTTCCGATGATGGGGACACCGGCCTTCTGAAGGTCTGTTGCCAGGTTCAACGGGGTCTGGCCGCCAAACTGGACAATGACTCCGTAAGGTTTTTCTTTTTCCACAATGTGGAGGACGTCTTCCCGGGTCAGGGGCTCAAAGTAGAGCTTGTCGGATGTGTCATAGTCTGTGGAGACGGTTTCCGGGTTGGAGTTGACCATGATGGATTCAACCCC
>PIVQ01001489.1 GCA_003354055.1 Desulfobacteraceae bacterium
TACGGACTGATGAAAGAGTATAATGTTGAACGGTTTTACCGGGATCAGAAACTCTTGGAAATCGGGGAAGGCACCTCTGAAGTCCAGCGGATTGTTATTTCAAGATATATAGGCTGCTAAAGAAAGACCTAAAAGGAAGCTCCACCATGACTAATACTTCTCTTCTGCTTGTTGAAGAAAAAAACAAGGCTGCTGTCCTGACCCTGAATCGCCCGAAGGTCATGAACTGCCTGAACTTTGATCTGCTCTATGCCTTAAGGGATGAGATAGACGCCCTTCAGTACAGGACCGATATCCGGTGTGTTATTATCACCGGAGCCGGCGACCGGTCATTTAGTGCCGGTGCCGACCTCAAAGAAAGGGCCACCCTGACCCAGGATGAGGTTAAAAAATTTATCATTACCATACGCAATCTTCTAACGTCCATCCAGAACCTTCCCATTCCGGTGATCTCTGCCGTCAACGGCATAGCTCTTGGCGGCGGGACTGAGGTGGCCCTGGCATCTGACATCCGCATTGCATCGGAAACAGCCTCCATGGGGCTGACCGAAACAAGGCTTGCCATCATCCCGGGCGGAGGCGGTACCCAGCGTCTGCCTAGAATCGTGGGGGTGGCAAAGGCTAAAGAACTCATATTCACTGGCCGGCGGGTGGATGCCGCAGAGGCACTGGATATCGGACTGGTTAACCAGGTGGCAACGCCTGAAAACCTTATGGATGCCTGTCTGGATATGGCAGCCATGATCGCAGAAACCGGCCCCATTGCCGTGGAAATGGCCAAATATGCCATTGACAAGGGAATTGAAACCGATCTTGCCACAGGCCTTGCCATAGAATCCAATGCATACAGGGTAACCATTCCCACGGAAGACCGGGTTGAAGGACTGACAGCTTTCAGGGAAAAACGCAAACCTGTTTACAAAGGGAGATAAGCCGATGACCGAGCACCGATCATTCTGGCTCGCTGAAGAGGAACATCTAACCGCCCGCCAGCAGGAAGC
>PIVQ01000079.1 GCA_003354055.1 Desulfobacteraceae bacterium
TTTCAGATGCAGTTCAAGGGTTTCCACAAGATTCAGAGACATGGAAAATTTAGGATCAAAGGGATATTGCTCAACCAGGGCAAAGAGAAGAAAATCCGTCACGGTATTTTCAGGAATGGAAATATCTTGAAAATTATCCCTGTTCCGGGCAAGAATGCCGTCAGACATCGACGTTGAAGGTTCAGTCTTAAAACTGAAATTCCGGACCGGGCCTGAAAGGGTTTTGCCAGTTTCAATTGGGATGATCTGAACGGACAGGCGGTTAAGCGTCGTATCCTGATCGGGTCTGGTCATTGTTTTCGTCCTGAACATCAGCCGGTTTTCTTCAGGCGGAGCAACCATAAAATCATGCGAAAAGCCTTGGTCGGAAGAATCCTCTTGGTCATCCAGGCGCAGGGCTGCCAGAAACCCTGTGGCCCGGCCGTTAAGCTGAAATAAAAACCAGGTTGATGCATCCTCCGGCATGGGCGTGGCTTTACCCATGAGGAAGCGAATCTGACTCAGTCCGCTGATATGGATGAGCTGTTCAAGTTCCCTGTTCATTGGGGTCATGGAAGTGATCTGGCCCTGATTCCGGGAGACCGTTACCAGCACCTCACTGCCCTCAGAAGGATAATAGTAGATCCGTCCACCCACTCCCGGATCCTGGGTATCCCAGTCCACTGAATAACAATGACCCTGAAACACACCCGGTATGTCCGGCTCAAATCCGTGAACCAGACGAAATTCAACGGATTTCAATGTGGACCGATCAGTTGTTTCCAGCACCTTGACCCGGATAATCCGGGCCACGGCCTTTATCTCTGAGACCGCCACGGCGTTTACATAGTGTTCCGGCGGCATCACCGCAACAGCCGGGCTCATCCATCCGAAAGCAATCAAAAGCAATCCGATAACAGTTGAAATCGTAACTTTCATCTATGTCCTCCTGATTCTATATATGGCAGGGAATATAATAACAAAAAATACCAGTATGTTGATCTAAAGTAAAGCCTGGTTGCAATCAAGGCTTTGGATCTATAACACGAAAGGATATCTGATCTGAATTACCGGTCTCATCCACAACGGCCAGTTGATAGGCACCGGGTTCAGGCATCTGCATGGCAACAGGACGGGACTGAGACATAGTATTCAGGGGACTCCGGTTCAAAAACCAGTAAAGGTGTCCCCGGCCACCCAGAGCCTTCAGGGGAATACTTGTTCCTTTATCACCCGGCAGGCGGCTCAGGATACTCTGGTCCGACAGGGACACGATCCGTATCCGGGGGGCTGCCAAAGGGGCAAGGTCCGGGCATTGATCCGAGTCCTTAGGGATTATATTGGCTCTCCGCCACTGGGCGGGTATAAACGGTTCTGCCTGCCATGGCCACAGGGCAACTGATGATTTTTTAACACCGCCGCATCCGGGGCTGGCCCGCCTACCCTCTTTATCCACCCAGACCGTTCGGACAAGGGGGGCGGACAACCCGGATTCTCCGGTGAGGGTTGGAGGAATTCTGTGTTCCAGAATCCATGCCTTATGCCGCCGGGCACAGGCGCCGGCAGCCTTGTTTTTCATCCGGGACTCTGCCAGGCCTGACGGCCAGCAGATGCTTTCCCGAGTCACGGACCGGGGCATATCTACCTGCCCCGACGGCCGGTCAAGGCTTTCCAGAACCTGCGCCATCAGGGGAACGGCCGTCACTGCCCCGTATTGGCCGGGAGAGGGAGACCCGTCCGGCCTTCCGATCCATACCCCCACGATAAAATCGCCTTTTATCCCCAGGGCCCAGGCATCCCTGAATCCGTAACTGGTACCGGTTTTCCAGGCCACGGGGAAATCCCCGGACAACCGGGCAATGCCCTCTCTGCCAGGCAGGGGCCGGGAGAGAATCGTTCTGGTGATATAAGCAGCCCCGGGGCTCATGAGGTATCTTTCATTCAAAGGATCCGAGGGTCTGAGCCTGGGCCGGGCTGTAAGTCCTTTCCTTGCCAGGGCCGTATACAGGGTTACAAGGGATTCCAGGCTGGTACCCACGCCGCCCAGAGCCATGGCCAGGTTTGGTTTTCCCACAAAACTGAATCGTGCACCGGCATGCTTGAGCCGGTCGTGAAACCGGGCAGGCCCATAGGCCCCGAGTACCTGGACAGCCGGCAGGTTCAGGGAGTCCTGAAGCGCCCTTGTCACTGTCACAGGCCCTGCAAACCCACCGGTAAAATTTCCGGGGTCATAGATTTTGCCGAACCTGGGCACATCCAGCAGCATGGAATGGGAATGGATAATGCCCTCATCTACAGCCAGGCCGTATACAAAAGGTTTAAGGGCAGACCCGGGTGACCGCAGGGCCCGGACCATATCCACATGGCCCAGGCGGGACCGGCTATAAAAATCCGCAGAGCCTGCATAGGCCCGAACCGCCATGGTGGTGTGATTAACCACCAGGACCGCCCCGGACTGCTTTGGGGGCAGTGATGCTGTATAATTTTTGAGCAGCTCCGCCACATGGATCTGGAATTCATGGTCGATCAGTGAGGAAATCAGTCCTAAATCAGGATTTTTGGCCCTCAGACGTCGTGATACCAGAGGGGCGGTCCTTGGATTGGGAAACCGGTAGGCCATCACCGGCTCCTGTTTTGCCGATTCAACACCCTCCAGAGGCCAAACCTTAAACCGTCCCAGTCGGTCAAGCACCTTATTTCTGGCCCCGGCTGCCCGGGTCGGGTGCCTGTCCGGCCGGAATCTGCTTGGGGCCTGGGGCAGCACTGCCAAAAGAGCGGCTTCGGCATGGGTGAGTTCCATGGCATCTTTGCCCAGCCAGGTATAGGCTGCAGCCCTCACCCCTTCGATATTGGCCCCGAACGGGGCATGGGTAAGGTAAAGCCCTAAAATTTCATCTTTGGTTAAATGAAACTCCAACTGAAGTGCCCGGAACATCTGTAAGAATTTGCGGCTGAAACTGCGGCCGGAGGCCCGTCTTTTTTTTCCGTGGGAAGGTACATTCCCGCGGGAATGTACCGGGTTCGTATCCAGGATTCTGGCCACCTGCATGGTCAGGGTAGAGCCTCCGGATACGATCCGGCCCTGCTTCAGATTCTGGATCGCAGCCCGGACCAAGGCAAGGGGATTGATGCCCGGATGGTAGTAAAACCACTGGTCCTCATAGGCGAGAAGGGCCTCAAGGTAGAGGGGGGATACCTGATCCGGCCGGGCCGAAAACCGCCAGACCCCCCTGGTATCGGCAAACGCCCGCAAGGGGATCTGGTTCCGGTCCACCACCACTGTGGACACCGGCCGTCCTGACAGAGGCAGGGGGAAAGCCCGGTCCAAAACCAAACCCGTGATGATCCCCGTTATTAAGAGAACGGCAAGGGCCAGGCCTGCTCGTATGGCAGTACCAGTCCGGATATTTACATCCCCTGTTGTCTCAGGCATATCAACATTTCCCACTTAGGGAGCTGTCACTTCCATTTGGTCGATGGTATTGCCGACTCCCCTGACATAGGGGCGGTACATATCTTCCACCAGGGGAGAGGGCACCTTGAAGACACCCGGGCTGACCACCCTCACCGGATAGAAAATCCTGCAGGTCTGACGGCGGCGGATATCCAGGGCTGCCACAAACCGGTCGTCACGGTATTCGGTATGGACGGTGGTGTAGCCATGCTGCCAGTCTTCAATTGTCTTTTTATCAACGACAATATCATCGATGAGAAAGGACCCGGATACATTGGGATCTTCCAGCTCCACCCCGGCAGGCACCATATCCACCACCAGGGCATGGGGCATCCGTTTTTCCGGTTTGACCTTCAGCTCCACGATGATCCGGTCCCCTGATTTCACCTTAGAGACATCCATGGGGCTGCCCCCGGCATCCAGGAACCTTCGGGAGATAGCAACCCCCTGATCACTGGGGGCGGGTTTTGCATTGGGGTATCCGGCAAGTACGACATTTACATAAAGATCGGTTTTACCGGTGTTTTTAATTTCAAAACCCTTAGCGGCCACCCCTCTGGTAAATATGGCCTGGCCAGGCGCAGATCCTGATATTTCATCCTTTTGGCCGCCGACAATCATATCGGCCTGCCAGGGAGAGCCTGCGGCCGCAAGTTTGGCCGTTCCTGCCATGACAAGAGCATTGCGCTCCTGGGTGGACAGCCACTCCCGGTCTGCCAGGACCGCATCAAGTTCATGGAGAAAAAGGGCCTTGTTTCTGTACTCCGGAAAATAGGTGGCCAGATAGTAATAGGATGCGGCAAAATCCCGGACATCGGATCCGTAATCACCTACATAGATGTTCGTTTCCCGCTGGGTTTTTATGGCCAGATCAAAGGCCTTGACCGCGGTGTGACGGTCTCCGGCAAGGCTTAAAGCGGCCCCGGCCTGCACGAGGCTTAAGGGGCCTTTGGCGTATTTATCCGCATAGGAAAATACAGACCGGGCATCCGAAAGGCTCAGGGACTGAATTCTTGCCAGGACAAAGGCGGCATAGGCTCTGACAGCAGCCTTGTAGGCATTCCGTTTCACATACCCCCGGTAGGGAATGCTGTTGGGCCTGCGGGTATAGACCATCAGCCGTTCCATGGTCTTTTTGACCGCAGACTCCGGCACCTCATAGCCCGCATCATGGGCATTGATGAAAAAATGGGCGGCATAGGCGGTAAGCCAGGCACTTTCCGGGCTTGAACTGCTCCAGAGGCCGAATCCACCCGAGCTTTTCTGCTTTTCCAGCAGCCGCTGGATGCCGAGAGATATCTTAATTTTCTTCTCTTCTGCCGATCCGGTCTTAAGACCCAGGGCTGAGAAATCGTCCCCGGACAGAAGCACATGGGGAAACAGGCCTGAGACGGTCTGTTCCAGACATCCGTAGGGATAGGCAAAAAGCCGGCTCACATGGTCGGACAAATTGATGGGCGGCTCCGTGCCAAGCCCGGCCTGGACATTGACGGTATCGGCCACAAGGCCGTTGAGCACCTTTGGATCCAGACGGAATACACCACCCGGTGCCACCTGTTTTTTCAAGATCTGTGTCATGGGCGGATAGGCAGGACGGGTTTCGATAAACCAGTTTTTCACAAGTTCTCTTACCTCGTTGTTAACCTTTATGCCCTTTATCCGGCAGGTGATGTTTGCCCGGCCAGGTTTCATGCCGGCAGACATGGGAAGCCGAACAAGAGTCTTGGCTCCGGGGTCCAGGGTCAGGGTACGGGAGAGTTCTCCCTCAATGCGCACCGGACCAAAGACCTCGGTCTCCAGGGTAAGGGTCTGGACGGTATCCGTGAGATTGTGGAGATCCAGAAGCAGTTCCCCTTTGTCACCACCGGCCAGAAACCTGGGCATGGTGGCCTGAACCACCAGGGGGGAGGCCAGGATCATTTCCCGATCATCCGCACCAAAATCCCGTTCCGTATGGGCCACTGCCATCAGGCGAAGGCTGCCGTCAAAATCAGGGATATCCAGTTCAAAGATCGCCTGTCCCTTATCATCGGTCTTTACGGCCTGCAGGTGTTTGGCCACAATCTGCACATCCGTGGACGGCCGGTCTCCGCCGCGGGTCAGGGACGGGGCATCACCGCCGAACCGTTGCCGGGCGTATGCACCCTTATTGGCCTCAATCAGTCTCTGGTAGACATCCTGGAGCTGCACCCCGTATTCACGGGACTGGAAAAAATAATCAAAGGGGGACGGGGTGTCAAATCCGGTGAGGTTGAGAATCCCCACATCCACGGCAGCCAGGGTGACCCAGGCGTTTGCAGGGGTTTTGCCGCCGGCGGTTGTCAGGGTCACCGGCACCTGAATCTTTTGATTGGGCTCTGTCTTATCCGGTGCCTGGATATACAGTGCCAGCCGCCTGTCCGTTCTGTCCAGAGGCAGCGCAATAAGCCCCACAGACCGCTTAGGCAGATTGGCTGTCCGGCTCTCTCCCGGGCGAATCACCAGGGCAGAGACATAGAGGTCGTGACGCTGCCAGGCCGGATCGATTTTAATCTCAAAGGTCTTGCCTTCGGCAGGCAGGGTTATGGGAAGGGTCAGAAGATTTTTATCTCCATCCACAAACAGATATCCCCTGCCGCCTTCAGGCGCTTTTACCGTGATCCCGGCCCTATCCCCCGCCTTATAGGCAGGTTTATCCAGGGAAAGGTCCACCCGGTCAGGGCGATTCATGGCAGACTGTCCGCGGGACTCCGGCCGCCATCCTGCCCAGATCTCATAGGCTGAGACCATCCCGATATCCGGATGGAAAATCTCAAGCCGGTATCCCCCCCATTTGACAGGAATTTTTACTCTGCCGCTGCCGTTGGCAGGGATATCCAGAATCATGTGATCCACGGGATAAAACTGGCTGTTGGATCCCCAATGCCACTCCCCGTTTTTAAACTCCCAATAGTACTCCCGATGCTCCCGGATCACCGTGGCCTCAAGCCCGATTGCAGAAATACGCTCTCCTTGAGTATCCGTAAAAATCACCTCAAACTCTGCCATGCTGTCGTTTGCGACCTGGCCCGGATCCTCTTCCGTGGCGGTGAGATTTCTGATGCCGACCAGTGCAGGCGCCGGCCAGACTTGCCAGGACCGGTTTCTGACCACGGGCCTGCCGCCGGAATCGTAGAGGCTGACGTTGGCCGTGACCCAATGGGGGGAGGTGACGTCTCTCCAGCGGGTTTCAACGGGAATGGTTCCGTGGCCCGTATCATCCAGCTTGATGTCGTCCGTGGTAAACGAAGTATTGACCAGAGAATTTATATTGCCGAATTCATATCCCGGCCATTTATCCTTGAACAGCTCCCGAGCCGGTTTAACATGCACCAGGGCATTGGCCCGGCTGCCGGCGGCAGGTGCGCCGTAGAGGAAATCCCCCTGAAGATCAATCTCAAGAGGCTGGTCAGGACTAATAATCTTCTGATCATCATCGCCCTCGATGGTAAGCTTCATCCGTTCCGGAAGAAACTCGGACACCAGAAAATTATAATCGGCCAGTTGCCCGGCCCCATGGGTAAACGCCACCCGCCATTTTCCGGTCAGGGCATTGCCAGGCAGCTGGAAATCGGCATAAAAATGATTCTGGGGACCGGGTTTCCAGGTAAACTCCCGGATCATGCGGCCGTCCGGCTGAACCACCTTTGCCCGGATGGGTACCCCGGGTGTCATAGCGCCGTCCTGGTTCCTAAGGATACCGTCCATATACACTGTCTCACCCGGCCGGTAGATATCCCTGGGACCGTAAACAAACAGATCCACAGGCCGGTACGGGACTGTACCCATTTTAAATTCAGACAGATCCAGGGCGGGCACATCCATGGGCAAAAGACTGATATGGTCGCCGCGGGTTACTGATACCAGGGAGAGATTTTCAAAATGCCCGGGAACGGTTGCCTTTCCCCTGCCGTCTGTAGGTTTGGCAAACAAGGAGTTCCCTTTCTTATCAAAGCCCTCAACCCTTGCACTTCTCACAGGATCAGCCGTTTCCAGACTCTGGACATAAAAATCCAGTCCCTGGCCGTACACCCGGGCATGGACACCCAGGTCTGAGATGGTGAACCAGGTGCTGTTATACCCGTATTCATAAATACCTGCCCCCTTGAGCACGGCAAAATAAATCCCCGGGGTCTTCAGCTCCTTGATATGGGTAATCGGGATGTTGACCTGGGTGCGAAGGTCCCTTTTGATGTCCAGGTCCCAGCGGCCGGAATAGACCAGATCTGCAATCTTGGCCAAATCCCGGCTCTGGTAGTAGTAAAAATAATCATTGGACCAGAAACTTTCCTTGAACTCCCCGACCATTCCGGGCTTGATCCTGAAAAAATCAATATCTGCCTGCTTGATGTTCAGACTGTCCACGGGCAGGCCACGGGTCAGTTTGGACGCCAGGATAAATCCCCGGCTGCCGAATACGATCATGGGCGTGGCCGACCGGGTGGTAATCTCATATACCACCTCATCCGGCAGGGTGTCCCCGGCTTCGGCCTTCAGCCCCTTGGCAATCCGGATTTTATAGGTGGTGTCCGGTTCAACATGGGAAAAATAGACAACCTGCGGATCTTCAGCCAGAATCCATGCTCCTTCCACAGCCTCACCCTCGCCGGAACTTAGGCGCAAATATGGAGACAGATCCTGTTTGGGATCCAAAGCCTTTGAAAAGGTTACGGCCAGGGCATTTTCACCGTCCACGGTCTGCTGCCCTGCAAACCTCGCCTCAAAGCTGTTTTCAAGTTCCTCACCCAGTACCGGACCCAGGCCCGGGGATAATAGTATTGAAAAAATAAGAACCAAAAACACAAGGACCGGTCGAAGGGATGTCATGATAGTATCCTTTGAATATTCAGTTAATCCCGGCGGTAATTCCGGCGGGTAATCCCCGGCGTCGGGGTAAAGATGATCCAGTAGTTTACCCCTAGCCGGGCCTGATTTCAATATGGGAGCTGAATTTTAGTTAAAAAAAAGGGGCATCCTGGCAAACTTAGGAATCGTTACAAAATAACTTGATCTAAATTGTTTCCCAAAACCCTTAAAAACTGCTTAAAGCGGCGGGTATTTTGAAAACAAAAAATCAAGTAATTCTGGAGCCGATCCTTACAGCTTCTTCAAGGCACGTTCCATGTTTTCCCTGGCCCGGGATTCAAATCGTTCCCGGAAATCCTTAGTTTCAAATAGCCGGTCTGCCTTAAGGAAAGACAAAAGCACATCTGTTCGCCCCTTCTTATATGCATCATCGGAAATTAAGGCATATTCTTTTCTGATACAGGTCTCATAAATACCGTACCGCTCCGCATCAGCCCCAAGAATGGCCAGATCCATATCCATGAGATACTTTTCATCATCTGTTACAGGTTTTGACGGGTGCTTTGTCAGAAGTATTAAATAAGCGATCTTCCGGAGCTTATCTGATGCCAGGCCGATGCGACCGAAGAATTCCGCCGCAGCCACCGCACTCATCTCTTCATTATACCCTTTATCGGTCTCATAAATAACATCATGGAACCAAATGGCCGCCTCAACACAGAACCGGTCCTGTATGCCGTCACCGATCTCATCCAGCAGGGTCAGACAGTCGCAGACATGCTGCAGGGTATGATAATAGCGGTGAGATTCCGAATATCCGACGGAAAGATCCTGAAATCCCTTCTTCAGAACAGCCGGATCAGCCATTGATGCAAAGCACTCAAACCATCTTTTTTCCAGATTATCAATTTCCATACTGTCCTCCCATTCTTATATTATTTGATTTACCCTTTCTTGCTGCCGCTAAAGGAAACAGACGACTGAGGCGCCATGTTCACATTCAGCTGGAACACATCCGGTCTGGCATAATGCCCTACCACATCAAAGTCGATTTTGGCCCGGGTCACCTCATCAAGATCCAGATCCGCATACAGAATACCCTCCTTGTCCCAGAGGGGGCCTGCCATGACCTCGCCAAAGGGGGAGACGATGACGCTGCCGCCCCTGCACATCACATCAGGCTCGGCTGACAGCTCTTCAATGGTGGCAAGATCAGACGAATACATATCCTTTGTCACAAATTGATTGCAACCAAGCACAAAACATCTGCCCTCGCAGGCAATATGCCGTATGGTAGACTGCCAGTTATCCCGGGAATCCGCCGTAGGTGCCACATAGATTTCAACTCCCTGCCCGTAAATGGCCATGCGGGCCAGGGGCATATAATTCTCCCAGCAGATCAGGCCGCCAAGCTTCCCGAGTTCCGTATCAAAAACCGGCAGGGTGCTGCCGTCCCCCTCCCCCCAGATCAAGCGCTCCGACCCGGTGGGCTTCAATTTCCTGTGAATTCCCATCAGCTCACCCGCGGGAGAGAAATACAGCATGGAGCAATACAGGGTTTCCCCGCCGGAGTTACCGTCCCTTTCAATCACCCCGATCACAAGGTATGCGCCTGCCTTCTTCGCAGCCTTACCCAGCAGTTTCACTTCAGGGCCGGAAAGATCCAGGGCATTGTCCCAATACCGCTGCCACAGGTCCCGGCCTGCCTCATTCCGGCTGCCGATCTTCATGCCAAAGGAAAACCCCCTGGGATACCCCGGAATGAACGCCTCGGGCAGCAGAACAAGCGAGGCTCCGGCCTTCCCTGCCGTCTCCGTAAGATCACAGGCCTTTTCAATGGATCCTGCCTTATCAAACAAAACAGATGCAGCCTGAACAACCGCCACCTTAATTTTTTCCACACAACCTCCTAACCCGGATATTTCATGAAAATTGAAATTTTTCCGGAGTATTGTTCTTATCATCAGACGTTTATATCAAATTTTTAGCTTTTGTAATAAATATAACCGCGTAATTGTGTTTCATCGGTACCAGAAAAACACCCGGGAAACAATCGAAACAGCGAGAGATGCGAGAAAAGAAAACGTGTGCGATTGTCGGTGCTGTAAAAAATCTGAAGCTTGTCTTAAAAAATAAAAAAAATATAGGGCAATCATACTGAGTCAGTATATACTTCTTGGCAAACTAGGCGGTTTGCCTGACCATGAAGGAGAAAAAATGACCACCCTGAATCTTGATAAAATCCTTTCCCCAAAGTATGTGGCCGTGATCGGGGCCAGTGAGAAACCAGGCTCCGTTGGGGCTTCTGTGATGGAAAATATGACAGGGGGCGGGTTTGAAGGCCAGGTTTTCCCGGTGAATCCCAGGTATGAAACCGTGATGGGACTTAAAGCATTCGGTTCTGTGAGAGAAATCGATGGAGATGTAGATATGGCCGTGATAGCCGTACCCATGGCCGGGGTGCCCGATGTGCTGGAAGCCTGCGGCGACAAGGGCGTTGCCGGCGCTGTGGTGATATCCGCGGATTTTGGCCGGGCTGGGGTGCCGGACGGGGCAATCCGGGAGGCCATGACTGAGATATCTGCCAGGACCGGAATTCGTATCATCGGGCCGGATTCCGTGGGCCTGGTCAATACAGGCCTTTCACTCAATGCCGGGTTCATGCATCTATTGCCCCTGCCTGGAAAAATTGCCTTTCTCTCCCAGAGCGGGGCGGTCTGTACGGCTGTTCTGGATCTGGCCGTCCGGGAGCATGTAGGGTTCAGCCATTTTGTGAGCCTGGGATCCAAGCTGGATGTGGATTTTGCCGATATGATCGATTTTTTTGGGGGCCTGGATGAGGTGGATTCCATTGTCATGGTGGTGGAGTCTCTGACCCGGGTGAGAAAATTCATGAGTGCGGCCCGGGCCGTGTCCAGGGTCAAGCCGATTGTAGCCCTGAAAACCGGACGGGGCAGGCCCGGTGACGAGCTCTGCGAAGACGAGATCTATGATGCCGTGTTCAAGCGGGCCGGTATCCTGAGGGTCCGAGAGTTTGAAGCCCTGTTCGACTGTGCGGAATTTTTGGGCAAACAGAAGCGGCCCAGGGGACCTAGACTCGGCATTGTCTCCAATGCCGCAGGAATCGGGGGCATGGCAGCGGATGTGCTCAAGGACCACGGTATTGAGCCGGCAGTCCTGTCGGCAAAGACCAGGGCAGCATTGGATGACATTCTCAGGGAACGCTGGCGCAGGAATAATCCCGTGGAGGTGTTGCAGGAGTCCTCGGCTGATACCTATATCTCCGTGGTCCGGACCCTGATGGGGGCCCAAGAGATTGACGGACTTCTCCTGCTCAGTTCCCCTGTGGGGACCTATGATGCCGCATCCATTGCAAAGCCCCTTGCCGGAGTCCTGAAAAAGGCCCCTTTCCCCGTGATCACGGCCTGGATGGGCGGACTGAACTCAGACCGGGCCAGGGCTATTTTCAATAAAGAGGGGATAATTACCTATGAAACTCCGGAACGGGCGGTAAGGGCCTTTATCAATCTTTATCAATACGGAAAGAATATTGAACTGCTCCAGGAGATTCCCTATAAAACAGACAAGCGACTGGATATAGACCGCTCCAAAGCAGTCCGGATTATGGAACAGGGCATGGGTTCTGAAGACGGCATCATGTCTCCCAGCACCTCTGCCGATCTCCTGGCTGCCTACGGGATCCGTATGGATGAAGACGGCCCCATTGAAGCCGGGGATTATGCTCTGAGGATCTCTGCCAAGCACCATGACCTGTTCGGGCCGGTGATCCGTTTTGGAACCGGCGGCCTGATGACCCAAGTGGCCAGGGACCAGGCCATGGCCCTGCCTCCCTTGAACCGCCTCCTGGCCAGACGGGCCATGGAGGCGTCCAGGATTTCACAGGTCTTTCCCGGCCAGGGGCCGATTGCCGGCGTGGATACGGCCTTCCTGGAAGAGATGCTGATCCGGACCAGCCGTCTGGTCACGGATTTTCCGGAGATCCTAAGTATTGACATGAATCCCATCCTGGTAAGAAAGGGGCGGATATTCATGGCCCGGTCCAGGATAAGGGTGGGCAAAACCCGGATAAAGGCACCTGCCCATCTCATTGTCAGCCCCTATCCCTGGTGGCAGGAATCGGAATTCATTACCCGGGACGGGAATAAGGTGTTTATGCGTCCCATCCGTCCGGCAGATGCAGACCAGGTTATTGATATGTTTGAATGCCTCTCCCCTGAGACCGTGTACCGGCGTTTTTTTTCCCCCTTAAAGCAAATTTCCAGGCCCCTGCTGATCAAGCTGACCCAGATCGACTATGACCGGGAAATCGCCCTGACCGCCTTTGCCGGGGCAAGGGAGATGCGCAGACTTGTAGGCGTGGCCAGGATCATTTTTCAGCCAAATTACCAGACCGGGGAGTTTGCGATTCTCCTGGCCGATGACTGGCAGTCCAAGGGGATCGGCCGGATCCTGCTGAAGCGGGCCCTTGAAAGCGCCAAAGCCTACGGCCTTAAAACCGTATACGGCCCTGTGATCTCCACCAATGCGGCTATGCTAAACCTTGGCAAGAGACTTGGCTTTTCTGTTGCTTTGGATCCGGATTCCTCAGAGTATAAACTTACGATCCAGCTCAAAGAGTTAAAATCAAAAAAAGGCTCGGAATAAGGACTAAAAAAACTGACAGCTATAGCAAATCGCAAAAATTGCTACGCATGGCCGTTTACGCGTTTTTTCCTTTTCTCGCTTTTCCAGCTTTTCTCGCTATTCCTGAATTAATATCTATTGATTTCTATTCTATTTTAATATCTAATAACCGCCTTCATCAGGTTCGGTAATAAATCTCTTTTAAGGCAGGAAAGCATGTACCCCAATCACATCAAACAGACCATACGCCTCTCCCTTCCCATTATTGTGGGGCAGATCGGCCAGTTGACCATGTCCGTGGCAGACAATGTCATGGTCGGCCGTGTGGGGACGGATGCCCTGGCTGCCGCCGCCATCGGCAACGGTCTGTTTACCCTGATCATGGTGGTGGGCTTAGGAATTTCCATGGCCATTACCCCTCTGACCGCCATGGCCAAGGGGGCAGGCAGGGATGAGGATTGCGGGGTGGTTCTCCGCCAGGGACTCCTGGTCAATATGATTACCGGCATCCTGCTCTGCGCGGCCACCTTTGCAGGAGCCCAGGCCATCAGGGTGCTGAACCAGCCCGAGTCCATTGTGGAACCGGCCATTCTTTATATGCAGGTACTGGGGCTGTCAATGCTGCCCCTGATGCTCTTCCAGTCATACCGGCAGTTTGCCGAAGGAGTCAGCTTTCTCAAACCGGCCATGATCATCACCCTGGTGGCGAACCTGGTCAACATCTTTGTCAACTGGGTCTTTATCTTCGGCAACCTTGGTGCCCCGGCATTAGGGCTGACCGGCGCCGGAATCGCCACCTTTTCATCCAGAGTCTTCATGGCCGCATGCCTTGTGGCCGTGGTAATGCTTGCCCCGTCACTCAAACGGTTCGATCCCAGCCTGAGGTACAAAAAAATCGATCTCCCCCTGATGAAACGCCTGCTGGGTATCGGCATCCCCGGGGCATTCCAATACTTTTTCGAAGTCTCGGCCTTTGTCGGCTCCTCAGTGATTGTAGGCTGGATGGGGGTAAAGGAACTGGCCGCCCACCAGATTGCCCTGAACCTTGCAGGCATTTCCTTTATGGGAGCCATGGGTATTTCAGCGGCCGGCACCATCCGGGTCAGCAATGCTCTTGGCAGGGGGTCAAAGCCCGATGTCCGGGCAGCCGGTTTCAGCGCCGCCTTACTCTGTATGGGATTCATGGCCCTGGCCGGCCTGATCTTTGTCCTGTTCAGAAATGTTTTGCCCGGATTATACGTCACGGATCCCCAGGTGGCCGAGATTACCGCAGTCCTCCTGGTCATTGTGGCCTTTTTCCAGCTCTCCGACGGCGCCCAGGCTGTGGGCATCGGTATTTTGCGGGGCATCACAGACATGAAAGTCCCCACCCTTCTGACCCTGGCCGCCTATTGGATCATCGGCCTGCCATCAGGCTATGCCCTGGCCTTCTGGGCCGACTTAGGAATTTACGGCGTCTGGTACGGCCTGCTCATCAGCCTGACGGTCTCAGCCCTGCTTATGATGCTCAGGTTTCATATTCGAACCAGATAGCCGCAGGCATGTGTTTGTTTGAGTATAAACTGGAATGAAAATCAGACTTTCTTATTTTTTTCGTTTGCGGGCTTTTTTATACACAATGTTCTTCTCTCTTTTCCCGACAGCGATTACCAAAACATAGATTTCTTCATCAATGACTTCATAAACTAAACGGTAGCCACTCGCTCGAAGCTTGATCTTATAATGATTTTTAAAACCTGAAAGTCTGCTACTTGCCTGATGCGGGGAACTGAGGCGTTCTTTTAATTTTTTTTTGAATTTCGTTTGAATAGTGCTATCAAGTTTTTTCCATTCTTTGAGTGCCGTCGGTAAAAACTTTAATTTATAAATCATCTATTGAAATATCCACGGCTGATATTTTCTCATTTTGGCGCTCTTTAACTATCAGCCCCAACTGATAATCCTCAATTTTTTCAAGTATTGCTTCATAAGTTTCGGCAGGAATTAAATAGGCAGTTGGCCTATTGTGATTTAAAATAGCAATAGGCTGACCATCAGACTGCTCAATCAGAGCAGAGGGATTTTTCTTTAATTCTGAAATACTTGCTGAGCAACTGGCTAATACAGATTCCATAAAATCACCTACAATTTTTTTATTTAGACCACAAATCTGTACTTATTTTAGGTCTTATTTTAGCTGTCGTCAAGTTTTGTTGCTAAAAAGCAGGGGCTTCTTTAAACCGAAACACCGGGGCAAGAGGCATTTCAACCTCACCGTATCCGCTTTGCTGATGATGCTCCGATTTCATACCCGCACAAAACAACCTATGGAATGTAATACGACACTATTTAAAACTCACTTGTTATTGTGAGGTGTTGCCCACTCATGAAGAAGGTCTTCCAGATAACATTCCAATTCATTTTCTTTTAAATGTGAAGGAATAAAGATATCATCAGCAACACGTTTTTTACCTTCAGAGCCAAGTAAAAAAGACTCCCATCTCTCACCAGATCTTAAGACCTCTATTTTTCTTCCGTATATGTTAAATTGCATAGCCTCAATAGCACTTAATTTATTCCAAATAAACAGTATCATCCGCTTCCAGTGCGATGGTAATGCCTTTACCACAGTTGCTGCCAATTGATGTCCTGGCTTCATCGGCAATACTCTGACGAGATGCCTCATTTAACTTGAACTCTATAAACCATTCCTGGTTATAAAATGCAAGCGGGAACATAATACACGCCAGGGTTTTCAGCACTCAGGGCCGGGTGGGCCGGAAGGCGGCATAAAAATTGTTATTTCATAGAGGATCTCAATGCGGAGCGTAACTAAGCCGTACTATTTGAGGAGCCGCCGCATCACCTTGGAAATAACGATCAGCCGCCTCCGGGGCAGCCGGTCCGGTGATCGTTACACCTCCATATCCCCATCATTCATGGAAGACGTCCGGTCCGGCTTCGCAAGAACCGGGTGGATAATGGTCATCCCACGGGGTATAGTAAGATCAATTATCAATTTAAGGAGACGGATCATGGAAGAGCTTGCACAGCTTTCCCGGGATTATACCCGTATTGAACAGGCCATAGACTACATCGAAGCCCATCAGGAGGACCAGCCCTCCCTGGCCGGAATTGCCAAGGTCCTGGACTTAAGTGAATTCCACTTTCAAAAACTTTTTTCCAGATGGGTGGGCATCAGCCCCAAGCGGTTTCTCCAATTTCTGACCAAGGAACATGCGAAAAAACTTCTGGATAATTCGAAGAACATTCTGGATGTCACCTATGAAACCGGGTTGTCCAGCCCGGGCCGTCTCCATGACCTGTTCATCTCCTGCGAGGCCATGACACCGGGGGCATACAAGGAAAAGGGCCAAGGCCTGACAATCGGCTTCGGATTCTCCCCCTCTCCGTTCGGACTTTGCATGATCGCCTTTACCTCCCAGGGCATCTGCGCCCTGAAATTTGTCAGGGACAGTTCAGAGGAGGAGTTGAAAGCCTGGCTCACCGCGGCCTGGCCCAATGCAACCATTGTTCAGAAGGATACAGACGCCCGGAAGTTTGCAGGCCGGATATTTGCCTCAAGCGTTCCGGACAAGCCTGCCCCCCTTCATCTATTTATCAGGGGAACCAACTTCCAGATCAAGGTATGGGAGGCCCTGACCCGGATTCCCATGGGCCATACCGTGACCTACCAGGACATTGCCGAATATATCGGCCATCCGGGCGCAGTCAGGGCCGTGGGAACAGCTGTGGGGAAAAACCCTGTTCCCTATATCATTCCCTGCCACAGGGTCATCAGGAAAATGGGGGTATTTGGAAATTACGGGGAGGGGAAAAGCCGGAAAAAGGCCATACTGGGGTGGGAATCCGCCAGAACTGCTTGAAATTGGTTTAAGTTCGAAAGTACCAGTGGGTGCCTATCCCCAGAAGCAGGCATAGGCATCTTCGTCAATAACCGTCAGGGCCTCTTCCAGGGAGGCTGCCGTGGGACAGGGAGTGTGGGCATGCCATTTCATGTCGGACCGCATCCAGAAGAGTTTCCAGGTCTTTTTGGATTTAACGAATGTGGCTTTGGCCACGGGTGTCTCGATGATCTTGGACGGATCTTCCCAATGGGGCCTGATTTCAAAAATTTCAAAACTCTGGCCTGATACCCTGAATCCCAGGTCCACCTGACTCCGGATACGGGCGGCCGGCCGCCTGCGGGCCACAAACTCCCTTACCAGCTTCTCCATCCGCTTGATTTCAAATTCACTTAAGGCCATGGATACACCCTTTCTGCTCTGCTGAATTTCTCGAATTTTCGCACTATAGTATCTGCATTTATACCTTGCAAGACAAAAGGTCAATGCCGGGGGAATCCTTTTCAGGGGTCAGGACGGAAAGACTCCCGAAGTCATGCCTGAGCACGGGCGTTCCCCAGTCCGCTATCCTTTCGCCTCTGGTCCTACCGCCGGCAACAGCAGTCAGTACATCCCGGCAGGCGGTTAGAAACCCAAGGGGCAGGGCCGGATCGTTATGGCAGGGATAGATCCGGGATATCCGATCCTGAATATCACACAGCCGTTCCAAGGATGTTTGGTATGCTGCTAAATCCGAATCATTAAAATGGGCGTATAAAGTACCGTCGTATACCAGGTCGCCGCAGAACAATGATGCGGTCCGGGAATCGAGAAAACTCAGGCTGCCCCGGGTGTGGCCGGGAGTTTCCATCACCTGAAGCTTGCGGCCGCCCAGATCCACCACATCACCCTCTGCCAACACCCGGGTGGGAGCGGGACTTA
>PIVQ01000669.1 GCA_003354055.1 Desulfobacteraceae bacterium
CTCCCATTACTCTGGAACAAATCGACGGTCTTGCAAGAGCCTTTCCGGAAAACAATATTATTCTGGCCCATTGGGGCGGGGGCATCTTCTTTTACAATATCATGAAAAAGCAGATGAAAGAGAGATTGAAAAACATCTGGTATGATACGGCAGCCTCGGTGTTTCTCTATGATTCAGCCATCTATGACATGGCAAAGGCGGCCGGGGTCATGGACAAGGTGTTATTTGGAACGGATTATCCCCTGCTCACGCCGGAGAGATATTACAAAGACCTGGACAACTCAGGTCTCACAGAGGATGAAAAAGCCATGGTGCTGGGCACCAATGCCCAGGCTCTTTACAAGTAATAAAAGGGACGTCAAAACTCACATCGGTATGGTGATGGAAAAGCAGGTGCCCTGCCCTTTTTCGCTTTCCACTTCGATGCGGCCGTTGTGATACTGGACAATGTGTTTGACGATGGCCAGCCCTAGGCCTGTTCCGCCCTGGTCACGGCTCCTGCCCTTATCCACCCTGTAAAACCGGTTGAACAGCTTGGGCAGATGTTCCTTATCAACCCCCTGGCCTGAATCCGAGACCTGGATTTTAATCTGACCATGGGTGACGTCGGTCAAGGTAACATCAACGGAGACCCGGGTCCCCTCGGGATTGTACTTCACGGCATTATCCACAAGGTTGAAAACCGCCTGCTCCATAAGAATGGGATCCACCGGTGCATAAACCTTTTCCGGACATTGGACCCGAATATCGATACTTTTTATCTGAGCCTGTTCTTTGCAAAAACTGACTGCCCCCTGGATCAGGGATGCCAGGGGCTGGGTTTCAAACTGGATATCGGTTCCTTTGAGGCGCTCCAACCTTGACAGGGCCAAAAGATCGTTAATAAGGTCGATCATCCGGTTAACATTTTTTTCGATGATACTAAAAAACCTGCCGTAGTCTGCCGCAGCCGCACCTGCATCCGGCGTGTCCGCCATCATCTGCTGGAGGGTTTCAATAAACCCCTTGATGGTTGTCAAAGGGGTTTTGAGTTCATGGGACACATTGGCGGCAAAATCCTTGTGCATGGTCTCTAAAAGCCGGATACGGGTGATATCATGAAAGATAATCAGCGTTCCCATCCGGTTTTCGTTGGTATCATATAGGGCTGTGGAGTGAATCTTCAGGACAAGGCGTTTATCCCGGTCAATGACAATATCATCTTCAACCGGCTCATGGGTGGACAGGGCCTTCTGGATAAAGGTCTGCAGATCGAAATTCCTTGCCACCTCCAGAACATTCCGATTTTTAAGGGTCTCCGGAGAAAAATCAAAGACCTTTGCCGCTGCCGTATTAATGGTAATAATCTGCTCATCTCCGTCAATGGCGATCACCCCTTCCTTCATACTGGTATGAACGGCTTCAAGTTCCCGGCTCCGATTTTTGACATCCATGATTTTTTTATCCAGCTCCCGGGCCATGAAATTCATGGCGGAGGCCAGTTGTGAAAGCTCTTCCGTGTCCGTGGACGGCAGACGGTTGTCCAGGTTTCCCTTTGAGAATTCTTCGGCACCTCTTCTCATCTGCTCTACGGGCTTGGTGATCCTTCTCGCCACATAAAGACTGGCAATAACTGCGGCAATAATGGTCAAGACCAGCGCCAAAAAGATACTGTTGCGCACCGTGGAAATCTTGGTATCGATGTCAGAAATGGAAACTGCAGTCCGGATGACGGCAGTTCCCTGCCCGCCCCGAACCATGGGAAGGGCAATATACATCATGGTTTTATTCAGGGTGAAGCTGTAGCGGATCGCCACCCCTTTATTGCCGGATAAAGCTGTTTGGATCTCCGGCCTGGCCTTGTGATTTTCCATGGTTTCGATCCGGGCAAATGAATCTCCAATGACTTCCCCTGTAGACAGAATCACTGTGACCCGGGTCTGGATCCTTCTTCCCACATCCTTGCAGAGGGTATCAATCGCCTGTGCAGTCAGTTTGTCCTTATACAGGGCGCGAGAAAACCTGTCCTGGACAAGAAAGGCACGGACCGTAAGTTCCTTCTCCGAGTTTTTCAGAAAAAAGTCTTTGAAATTACTTGTGGCATAAAAGGTAACTGCAGTAAGGGACAAAAGAATAATAACCAGAAATGAGGGAAAGATCCGCCAGATCAGTTTTGTTTTTTTTCGACGCATACGAAAGTCATGCCTAAATTCAGGTTATGGCCGGGAAGAATACTTAGGAATCGTTACAAAATAACTTGATCTAAATACCCTGAAGGGCAGAAACTTGTTTCCAAAAACCCTTAAAAGACTGCTTAAAGCGGCGGGTATTTTGAAAACAAAAGATCAAGTAATTTTGGAGCCGATCCTTATTCTTTAAAACGGTATCCCACACCCCGGACAGTTTCAATATTGGATGCATAATTTTTCAGTTTTTTACGCAGGCCCACGATAATAACATCAATACTCCGTTCGGTCACAGCATAGTTTTCACCATGGATGGCATCCACAATCTGCCCCCGGGTAAACACCCAGCCCTTTTTCTCGGCCAAAAAAGAGAGCAGTTCAAATTCGGACAGGGTCAGTTCAAGCTCCTGGCCTTCGATGGTCACCCTGTGCTTGGCCCGGTCAATAATCATATCCCCCTCCTGGCGAACCCGGACAGGCGGCTCAGAGGAATTTTTCTTACGCCGGCGCAATATGGCCCGGATTCTGGCAGTCAACTCTCTGGGACTGAAGGGTTTGGACATATAATCATTAGCCCCCAGTTCCAGTCCTGTGACAATATCAGACTCCTCCCCCTTTGCCGTGAGCATGACAATGGGGATATCCATAGTTGCGTCGTTATTTTTCAGATATTTAGTCACCTCAAGGCCGTCTATTCCGGGCAGCATGAGATCCAACACCAGAAGATCGGGGCCGGACTGCCGGGCAATTTTAATAGCCTCTTCACCGGTCATGGCCGTAAGGATATTGTATCCTTCACTCTTTAAGTTGAACTTTATCAGTTCAAGAATATCTTCTTCATCATCAACTATCAGTATGGTTTCTTTGGACATGTCTTTATCCTGTAATAAATTATGCCATATACATGGCGGAGGCGATTATGAATGCCGTATAATCTCCCCTTCGATGAGATAAATCACCTCTTCGGCAATATTCTTGGTATGGTCTCCCACCCGTTCAATATGCCTGGAAATGAGGTACATATTTATGATTTCCTCAACCATCGCAGGATGTCTTCTGATATCCGCCTTCATGGTTCTGTAGGCATCGTTGCGCATGGCATTGACCTCACGGTCCATTTCCCGTACCGCATAAGCCATATCCACATCCATGCTGACCAAGGCATCCAAACTCAATTTTAGCATATTGGCGGCCTGTTCCGCCATGGCAGTATAATCGTATTTAAACGTATTGGAATTTGCGGCAGATGTTTTATACCTCTGGGCAATATTCACGGCATAGTCGGCAATACGTTCCAGATCGTTGTTGATCTTTATAACGGCCACAATCAGCCGCAGGTCCGTTGCAACAGGCTGGTACAGGGCCAGGGTTTTGAGGCACTCCTCTTCAACTTCAACCTCCCGTTCATCCACTTTAAAATCCGTGTCAATGATCTCCTGAGCCTGTTCAAGATCTTCGGCTTTTATAGCATAGATGGATTTTTTAAACCGGTCTTCCACCATGGCACCCAGAGAAAGGATCTCTTTTTTGATCTGGTGCATGGCCCGCGTCAGATGGGTCGTCATTCATTACTCCCGAGTCTGTCTTTTTAAGTATTATAAACTGGAGTAGTTTTACCCTTCTCACATTAGGATTGTGTTAGATTTATGTTAATGCAGAATTAAAACATTAGGATTCGGGTTGGGGGGTGAGCCGTTTTTCCAGGTACAGGACATTGCCTTTTTGATTGTACCGGCATTGGCAAAAATAAGTTCGCATGATGGTCATACCCCTGCCGTGATCCTCCGCTTCAGGCATGGGACTAAGCCCTGCCTTCTGCCAGTTGAACCCGTCTCCCTGATCTTCAATTCTGACCCGGATGGTACTATCCGTATCAATATCCAGTCCGAAACTTACGGTCCTTTCCGGATCACTTTT
>PIVQ01000670.1 GCA_003354055.1 Desulfobacteraceae bacterium
TCAAGCTACTGCAGTTTGGGTTCGAATGGTTGAATGCGACCTTTTTCCAGACCGGGCAGGAGAATTTTCTTCCTAAGGAAGAGAAGAAGGAAAGCTAACTCCGCGAGAACAGCTTGAACAGCTGGAACAGCGAGAACTATTAAAGGCCACGGATTTCATCCGTGGCCTTTTTTATTGGGTGCGACCATAATTATTATGGATTCAGTAAAGGGTGCTGCCATGAAAAAACGATTAAGCATTGTATGGGGAGTGGTTTTTATGATTTTTTTCAGCTCTACACTATTTGCCGGGGGACTTCGTGTGCCGGCGGAGTGGGAGCCCCACGAGGCAACCTGGATGCAGTGGCCCGGCATTTATGAAGCTGATATGCGGCAGGCCTTTGCAGATATCATTGATGTGATTCAGGCGTATGAGCCGGTGCATATTATTGTCGGCAGCAGGTCTGAAAAAAATCAGGCCCAAAAGTTTCTGAGCAGGCAAAAGGTGCTCCTTACAAATATCACCTGGCATGTGAGGGACAAGGACAATGCCTGGCTGCGGGACAACGGGCCGATATATGTGACGGACGGCAAGGATACCTGGATTCAGAACTGGGGATTTGACGGCTGGGGAGGCAATTTCGGATCAGATGTTGAATATAAAAAGGATAACCGAGTTCCTGTCCTTATCGGACAATACCTTGGAATGGAGGTCGAAGACCGGTCAGGCTATGTCATGGAAAAGGGAAACCTGGAGTTTAACGGTGCCGGCACTCTTTTAGTCAACTGGGACTGCCAGGACGATCGGAATCCGGGCATGAGCAGAGCTGAACATGAATCCACCCTGAAAGAGGCCTTCGGCGTAACCCGCATCATCTGGGCCTACGGCCATCATCCGGAAGACGGAACCACAGGCCACATCGACGGTGCCGCCAGATTCATAGATGAAAATACGATCGTCATTACAGATACCGGTGATCAGACCGAGACAGATCTGATTGCCGATTGCAAAGATGCCGGCCTGAACGTCATCCTTTATCCCGGTGATCCCAACTGGCTAGTGGGAAACGGTTTTGTCGCAGCCATGGGTGAGGGCAACGCCCATGACAAGGTCTTAAAATCCATCATACAAACCTTTTTCCCTGGCCGGGATATTCATATGATAGATGTCCGCTCAATAGCAGATTCCGGCGGCGGCATCCACTGCGTCACAAACGACCAGCCGGCCATAAACTATTAAATGTCGTTCTCCTCAGAAAAGCATGGTAAACGATTGAAAAATCACCTAAGTATGGTAATTGGACTTTATGAATTATCCATTTTGAGTGGAGGATGTAAATCATGAAACAAGGTATTTATTCAATCGGTATCATTCTTATCTTCATCTTTTCCTGCCTTACAGCCACAGCAGGGGAAAGACTGACCTGTGATGAACTTACAGATTTGGCAAATGATTTGGACGGTATAGCTGTTGCGTTTGATAATGTGGGAACCATAACAGAAGGGGATGAAATTGACCGTGCTCTGGGGGAAATTGTTGATGTTATAATTCTCGTAGCAGATATTGAAAATGAGGCTGCCATGAACAATGCTGTAGATAGCCTCATAAGTGCTTACGATTCCTTTAATTCAGAGAAATTTGCACTCAGTCTGGATAGTGTTATTTTAAACTTGGATCGGTTCTACAGAAGAGACTGCGAATAATAAAAAAGGAGAAGGGCAAAGCCCTTCTCCTCTAATGTTCTCGTGGTTCCAGCTGATCCAGCTGTTCTCGCTATTTAATAATTATACCAAAGATCCTCGTGCCCCTCACTGTCCCCCAACCGCTCCTCAACATCAACACTGAAAAACTTTGCGATGGGCGCAAAAATCTCAGGATTGTCTGCCTGCACTTTTTTCATGGCATCAAGGGTAATGTCGAATCCCTTGCGGGTCATTTTGCCAAGGGGTTTTCTGCAGGGACCTGAAGGCATGCCCAGAATCTGCATCATTGTTTTAAGGGGCAGGGGATTTCTTGCCCGGCAGGAGACAGGGCCGAATTCGCTTTCCTCTTCGGTTGTTACCACAACAAGGTCCAGCAGGGGGCTCAGGGCTGTCTGAATTTTTTTTGCCTCTGTGGCCTTACCCTGGTTGACCAGAGTGACCATCCGGGTCATAGAAGCCGGTGCAATATTGGACATGACTGAAATGCAACCGCCGCAACGGATTGCAGGATCGGTCATCATGGTGTAAACCAGCGCATCATCTCCGGATAGGATATTAAATTTGTCCCCGGTAAATTTTCGGGTGAGCCGCATGTTGTCAAGGCTTCCGGTGGCTTCCTTGACGGAAGACACGTTGGGGCAGGTCTTGGCCAGGATGGCCAGATCCTGAGGCAGCATCTGTGCACCGGTCCGGCCGGGGATAATATAAGGTACAATGTCCAGTTCCGGGTACTCTTTAGCCACCACCTCATAGTACTCCCGTCGTATTTCAAGGGAGGAGGGGCCATTATAATAGGGATCAACCATGAGAATGCTGTCCACCCCTTCGTGGGCCGCATGGCCGGCAGCTACGACGGCCTCATCCGTATTGTTGGATCCTGTTCCTGCGATGCACTTGCACTTACCACGGGTCTGTTTGGCTGTCAGGGCAATGACATGGTCATGCTCTTTCCATTTAAAGGTGGGACTTTCACCGGTGGTGCCGGTAGCCAAGATTCCGGTGATGCCGCTTTCCATTTGAAAATCAATGAGCTGTGCCAGACCATCCTGGTCCAGATCGCTCTCTGATGTAAATGGGGTGACGAGTGCAGTGTAGCATCCTTGTTCCATAACTTTTAAAACTCCTGAAAAATAATCATGTGATGCCCGTTTACAGGGCAGGCCAAAAACAGGTGCTATCACAGTTTGGGGCAGATCTTCAAGTGATATTATTCCCCGATAAGAAGATTAAAGACCTTGACACCTGTGCGGGGTAGATTATTATATAAGATTTGAGTCGAAAGACAATACATAAAATGATGAATTTTAAAATGAAGGTATCTTCAAGGAGTTATATAAAATGTCAGATTCTCAGAACCGCAGTCATCTGCCAAATAATGTAGACGCGCAGATTGCAAGTTTGCGGCAACAATTGAGTCAGAATGCTGAATGCGGGACCACCCATTATAACCTGGCTGTGGCGCTCATGGGCAAACAGGAATATGCTGAAGCGGAAAACGTGCTTCATGATGCCGTCGACTGCAGCCCCTCTCTGGCAGAGGCCTATGTGCTCCTGGGCGGTATCTGTCTTCAGAGGAATGACCTTGAAGGGTGCTTTCGGTATAACCAGCGGGCCACCAAGGCCCGGGCCGGATTTGCCGAAGGCTTCGGAAATATGGCCTTTGTCCTTCTGCAACTGGTGGACGGCAAAGATGAAAAAGCGGATGAGGAAAAAGTTGATAAGGCCATCAAGAACCTGAGAAAGGCCATTGTTCATAACAAGCATTTTGTTCAGGCCTATACTACCCTTGGAACGGCCTATTTTATGAAGGGCCTGTTCAAAGAAGGGGTCAAGGCAAACCAGGAAGCCCTCGTGGTGGAACCCAACTTTCCTATTGCCCATAACAACCTGGCGGTTGCCTATCTCGAACTTGAAGAATATGACAATGCCATTAAGCATTGTGATGAAGCTGTGAGGCTTGGATATGATGTGGCACCGGAGCTTTTGGAAGAACTGGCCGCCCACAGGTCTGCATGATCCTAAGTTTTCGGTAGTGAGCCCCGGCGCCTGACTGGCTGCCGGACAACTCAGCCTGCAAATTATTAATGAACGGCTTTCCGGTTTAAACCGGAAAGCCGTTTGTCGTTGGTTTCACCACACAATACCTGTCCCAAAGTCAGGATTTGAATACCATGCTTAAAACGGGAAATATGCAGGATTTTTATTGACATGAGGAAACAGAAATTCTATATCTGCAATGTTATTTTGCTTAAACTGTTTATTTCAAAGTGGTGAACAAATCGTAACTATTTGAAATGACATATGATTAGACTATTGAATGGAAAGATTGGAAAATTTTTTCATTAGTGAATGTAAATTAACTATTAACGGAGGTAAGTAAATGGCAAAACATGAGACTCC
>PIVQ01001490.1 GCA_003354055.1 Desulfobacteraceae bacterium
TTTGTCTAGCGAGGGAAATTACTTGACATTCGGTGTCTTTGTAGCTTTTAATGTGCTCTTTTCAATGAAATAATGTTGAAAATTTTTTCATACATCTGATCATCGGAAATAAGAGCGTGATCATTTGGAAAAGTGGTATCAGCAACAATTGATACTCACACCACATGTTGCTATCTAAATGTGTATGTGAATAAATGCATCAGATTGGACAAACTCAATTGCAGTAATTTTTTACAGGAGCATCATTTATGAAATTGTGAAATTCACATATCGTCTATTTTTAGATTTTGCTTCTCGTACTGTTCGAGTAATGCGCTCAGAAAAGCAGATCCCGCGCAAAACATTGCATTTGGTGTTTTTCTATCCAACAAAAAAATCAGAACTCAAAAACGTTTATTTTTAATCAAGATAGAGTATTTGCAAGCAACTGAAATGCGATTTGAGGCTGAAAAGACTTTTCAGTGATTTTCCCAACCAGAAATACACCTTGAAAAATGCGTTGTTGTAATTTTACTGTAACTTTTGATTAGATCAATATTTTTTAGTTCCGTTTTTTTCTTTCGAGCTGCCTGGACTCCAGGAGATGCTTTTCAACAAAAATAGTTTTCTTGCGCATTTTGTTGTTTCAGTACGAGAAGCAAATGACTTCTGTGAAAAGTGTAATATTGTGCACATTTTTGCTTCTCGTACTTGAATGACGAGGCATGTTTGGGGAAAAAGTTTCTAAAAAACCAATGTCTATCATCAATCCTTTCAAAAGAAAAAAACGGAATTAAAAAATATTGTTTCAATCAAAAGTTAGAAATGATTTACCAATACGCATTTTTGAGCGTTTTTATGACCATGCTCAATCCTTCTGGTAAGGATTTACAAAGGAAAAAATGTTTTTTGCTGATACAGAATTACCACAATGTGTTTCGAATTTTTATTTTATTTTTTTGTACACTCCTGGGTGTATACAACATGTGGGAGTACAGGGTTCGTCAAAAGTTTTGAGA
>PIVQ01000671.1 GCA_003354055.1 Desulfobacteraceae bacterium
TTTTCGATCATTATTTCCAGCATCTTTTTAAGAAGCGTACCAAGTACAATTTCACCGGAAATTGTTTGAGACGCTTTCAGCATGGAATTCCAATCAAGATCCTCCACAATGTTTTGGGTAATTGTCTGCTCAAATACAATCTCTTCCTTTTTAACGGCAGGAAGTAGTTGCGGATATTTCGTTTCTATAAAACTTGCCTTTGCTGTTGCACCCCATTTATAATATTCGTAATGGGCATCTGTCATATAGGTCTTGGCAATATTCATAAACCCATTACTCAGAAAGCACTTTGCAGCGCATTCATTGGCAATGGCTTTGTTCTGTGTATATCCGTTTTCTTCGGCTGATTTGATGGCCTGCTCATACAGGCTGAGTGCAGTATTCTTTTTCCCAAGAATGTGATCCATTTGTGCCAAGATAAGTAAATATTTATGAAGGAAGTTTTCCGGTGCGTTATCAGACCATTTTTTTAATTTTTTTAGATTCTTTTTTAAAATTTTTAAATATTGTTTTTTTTCACTGTCCGATGCATCCGGATATAAATATGTCAGCGTCAGGGAATAATAAAAACTATGTTCCGGTAGGGCTATATTTCCGATGATGGTTTCTAATTTTTTTTCGGTTTTTTCAGCCGTTTTTAACGCCTGTTCGTACTCTTCAAACAGGAAAAACGTCTGGGTCTTGATAATATAGTACCATACAATCGCAAACGGTATCTCGCTTTGGGTCTTGACTTGTTCTACGTATTTATTTTCATCAAATTGATCGTCATTAAAGGAAGTGATATCCTTTGTTAATCCTTTTAAACATCTGACCATCTGCCTGGTAAGTGTAAAAAATGGTAAGCAATCATTATATTTAATCCGGCTTATAAAGCCCTTGTACTTTCTTTCTTCATTTAAAACATAATCAAGATTATCTCCCAGAATTAATCTTGTAATAACAAGATAAATGGCTGCATAGGCGGAAAACAATAAATTTCCGGCTTCAATGCCTGATTTATATGCTATGACAAAAGAATCAAGATTTGTTTTTACATGATTTTTCCAATGATTTATTGATCTTGCAAAAATTAAATGAGTTTTGCAAATTATATTATTCTCATTTGATTCTTCCAAGAATTTTAATCCTAATTCTCCGAATTCATAACCTGATTGATATTTCTCAAAAGCACCACAAAGAATATATCCATATACAGCATAGATAAAAGCGGAAAATTTTGAGTTTCCGTATTTTAAGGTCAAATTGAGCATTTTTAAAGAAATATAGGCCTGTAGATCGTTTGAAAGAAAAACAGCAGAAGGTCCAATAATGCTTAAAGATTCCATTATTGTTTGTATTTCTTTTTTTCTCATCTCAGGCAAATGAATCAAATGTTTTGTTCTTTGCTTTCGTAATTTTACGTTGGCTTTTAGAATTTCTATCAAATTCAATACTTTACCGGGTGCTATGGAGAGCTTCATTCCCATCAATCGGATCGCTTTAAGGCCTATCCCAACAGCTTCATAAGCTCTTCCGCGAATTTGAGACATGGGGATTTTAATATTATAAACCTTTGCTTTTTCTATATCGGTTTTAACATTGTCTATAATTGTTCCAAAAAGTACTTCGGATTCTTCAAAATTACCATTAAGGTATTCGCATTCAGCTTTTTCAAGGAAAAGTGAAAGTGTGAGATCGTAATCAACAGTCCATTTGTCTTCAGGAAGAAGTTCCAAACCTGTTTTAAAATGGTTTATGGCAGTTGCATATGCAGTTGATGCTTTTGCCTTTTTCCCTGCTATATGATTCAGGTTTGCCAATTCATATTTTTCTGTTTGGTCCGTGATTAATTCATGGCTGAAGTTCAAATGGCTGACAATATCAAATATCTGATCTTCCAACTCATCTTTTTTTGTGTTTTTTAGAAGCAATCTTCCAATTTGAAGATTCGCCTCCTGTTTGTCTTTTTCAGGGAACAATGAATAGGCTGCCTGTTGAACACGGTCATGGAGAAATTTAAATTCAATATTTTCAATAAAACCCAGCTCTTCCCCGGTGATTTCCATCATTGCCGGAACATGCTTATAATTTTCTCCAATGGGTATAACCAGGCCATCTTTGATGGCGACCCAAAGATCTTTAACCGTTTGGCTAATAGATAATTTACAAACAACAGCAAGAATCGAAAGATTAAACTGATTTCCGAAACAGGAAGCCATGGTCAGGGTATATTGGGTGTTTTTTTCAAATTTTTGAATTTTATTTTTCATGAGGTCGATTACATTATCTGTAATTCCAATCTCTTGAATTTTTACTATTTCCCATTTCCATATACTTTCACTTGGATCAAAACGTAATAATTTTTCTTGATAAAGTGTTTTTAAAAATTCCTGCACGAAAAAAGGATTTCCATCTGTTTTTTTATAAATTAACCTTGATAATGATTTGGCCCGTTGGCCGCAACTTAATGTTTCACTGACAAGTTGATCGATAACTTCGTTATTCAAAGGTTTTAAGACGATTTGATTCGCTCTGGTCGTTTTTTTAATTTCACCTAAAGTGATCATTAAAGGGTGCGAAAGGTTAACTTCATTGTCCCTGTAGGCCCCGATAACGTTTAGATACTGTGTGCCTGGATCTGATAAAAAAAGTTTTAGTAATTTTAAAGAGGCGGCATCTGCCCATTGCAAATCATCAAGGAATAAAACTAGCGGATGCTCTTTTTTTGTAAAAACATTGATAAAGTTTTGAAAAATGATATTGAATCTGTTTTGGGCATCTACCGGGGGAAGCGCCTTGATAGGCACTTGTTTGCCAATGATTAATTCCAAATCCGGTATGCAATCAATGATTACCTGACCACTTGAATCCAATGCCCCTAATATTTCGGTTTTCCAGATTTTCAATTCATCTTTCGGTCTGGATAGTAATTGGCCAATTAATTCATTAAAAGCAAAAATGATTGAATTATAAGGAATATCACGCTTAAGCTGGTCAAATTTACCAGAAATAAAAAATCCTTTTTGATCTATAATTAAGTTTTGAATTTCGTGAATCAAGGAAGTTTTGCCGACACCGGAATACCCGGAAACCAGCATAAGTTCGGTATTACCCTTGCAAATCCTCTTAAATGTTTTTGACAGTTTTTCAATTTCGTTCTCCCTTCCAAAGAGTTTTTGCGGTATTTGAAGTTTTTCTGAAATATCTTTCTGCCCCAAAGGAAAAGCATTAATGCTTCCTGTGGCTTCAAGATTATCCAAACATAACTTTAAATCCGAAATAATCCCAAAGGTACTTTGGTAACGATCTTCAGAACGCTTAGCCATTAATTTTAATATTATATCAGATAATTGAACAGGAATTTTGGGATTGACTTCATGGGGCAACCGGGGTTGTTTGGCAATGTGTGAATGAACCAATTCCATAGCGTCTTTTGACTTAAACGGTAAAGTATTGGTCAGCATTTCATATAAAGTTACCCCAAACGAATAAAAGTCTGCCCTATAGTCAACGATCCTATTCATCCGGCCTGTCTGCTCCGGGGAAATATAAGTCAGAGTACCTTCAACAAATTCCGGATTTTGGAATTCACGATTTTCCTTTGAAAGCTCTGCTGCAATTCCAAAATCGATGATTCTGACCTGGTCAGCCATCTGATTCCATACAATATTGGATGGGTTGATATCTTTGTGTATAAAGCCATGTTGGTGGATCTGTCCAAGAATTTCCAGGATTTGAATTGCCAGGGATAATTTTTTTTGCAAATCAATTTCTTGCAATGGGAAAATACGATCCAGTGATTTCCCATCAATATCTTCCAAAAAAAACGCCAGACTGTTTTGATGTTTTTCAATTCCATAAACCTGGCTGACACCTTTAATTCCCAGCCTTCGCATTGTCTCGTATTCTGTTCTGAAACGAGCCAGGTCCAGGAGCGTTGGATACTCTTTGTTTAACTGCTTGAGAATGAACGGTTGCTGATCAGTTGATCGAAGAACCCTGTTGACAATTGAACTGTTACTTTCGTAAAGCTGTTCAACTATTTTATAGTCTAAGACGGATTGCGTATTTAACATAGCTTTCATACATAACCATAA
>PIVQ01000672.1 GCA_003354055.1 Desulfobacteraceae bacterium
AGACTGCCCCTTTTTTCCCGCCGCCTTCGCTGAAAGGTAATGGCAAACCTATGAGCCTCATCCCTGACCTGTTCCAGGAGAAACAGGGCCTTCTGGGCCTGGGCCGTATTCAAAGGGTTGGACCTGCCGGGCAGATAAATCTTATCCGCCTTTTCCCCTTTGGATTTGTCCTTTTTTGCCAGTCCGGCCACAATGAAATCATCTTCCATGCCCAGTTCTTTTAAAACCGCCACAGCCATGCCCAACTGCCCTTTACCACCGTCCACCACCACCAGGTCCGGCCGGGGGATTTCCTGCTCGGAATGCCGGAACCTCCGGGACAATACATGGGTCATATAGGCATAGTCATCCTGGCCGTCAATACCTTTTATGATGAATTTTCTGTAGGCATCCTTGTCCGGTTGACCGTTTGAAAAAACCACCATGGAGGCCACAGGATCCTGCCCCTGTAAATTGGAGTTATCATAGCATTCAATCCGCTCCGGCAGCGTGCCCATCCCCAGAAGATTCTTAAGCATCACCAGCGTGGCCTGGTTTTCCTCTTCCTTGAGCAGCACTTTTTCCAGCTCTTTTTCCGCATTCACCACGGCCATGTGTGTGAGCTGTCTCTTCTCCCCCCTGACCGGATGGTGGAGATGCACCCTGTGTTCTGCGGCTTCAGTCAGCCCGCCTTCAACCCCGTCCTGATTTTCAATGGGCTTACTCAGCAGGACAAACCCCGGGATTTCCCGGGTCTTCTTGTAATATTGACCGACAAATGCCGCCAGCACCTCATCCGGCTCCTTAAAGCCCAGGTCCATTGGATAGTGTGCCGTGTCGATAAGCAGACCGGATCGGACCATCATCACCGTGACCACAGCTTTCCCACGATCCCAGGCCAGTCCCATGACATCCCTGTCCTTTAAGTCCGGACAGACCACCACCTGCCGTTCCATGACCCTCTGGATGGCAAAAATAGTGTCCCTGACCTGGGCGGCCTTTTCAAATGCCTGGGTCCTGGCATGGTCCGCCATTTCCAGTTTGAGTTTTTTAATCACATCAGAGGACCTTCCCCGCAAAAACAGAACGGCATCTTTGACATGGCGTTTGTACTCCGCAGGATCAACCTCTATGCAGCAGAGTCCCAGACAGGCCTTGATCTGATAGTTAAGGCAGGGACGGGATCGGTTTTTAAACTGGGTATTCTTGCATTTTCTCAACTTGAAAATCTTCTGGATCTGCTTGACTGTCTGGTTCACGCTTCTGGATGAGGAATAGGGGCCGAAGTACAGGGCTTTATCGTTCTTAATCTGCCGCACCCGCTGGATGGCGGGATAGGTATCGTTCATGTCGATGCGCAGCAGGGGATAATTTTTCCCGTCCTTGAGGATGACGTTGTACTTGGGTGCATGTTCCTTGATGAGATTGGATTCCAGGATAAAGGCTTCCTGGTCGGACTGGGTAATGACCAGATTAAAATCCGCCACCAGCTCCAGCAGAGCAGCGGTTTTTACCTCGGCCTGTTCCTTTTTGACAAAATAAGAGGACAGTCGCCTCTTCAGATCCTTGGCCTTACCCACATAGAGGATCTTTCCCTTTTTGTCTTTCATCAGGTAGACCCCGGGCAGATGGGGAGCCTGATCGTACTTCTCCCGGATTACAGCAGTTGTCATGGCTGGCCTGTCTTCATCTTGGACAACTCCTGAATTTTATCGCGGTACAGGGCTGCCTGCTCAAATTCCAGATTTTCCGCTGCCAGCTTCATCTTGTACTCCAGATCTTTTATGATGTCGTCCAGCGACAGCTCCTCTCCTTCATAGGACTTAAGCTCCTCATTTACGGCAGCAGCCGTATCCAGATCAGCATCCGATGACATGCTATAGTCAAAGGCATTGATCTTTTTACTGATGGTGGAAGGAGTTATGCCGTGTGCCTGGTTATAGGCCCTTTGAATTTCCCGGCGGCGATCGGTTTCAGCCAGGGCCTTTTTCATGGACTTGGTCTCTTTTTCCGCATACATGATCACCCGGCCGAAAACGTTCCTTGCTGCCCGGCCGAAAATCTGGATAAAGGACCTGAACGACCGCAAAAAGCCCTCTTTATCGGCATCCAGGATAGCCACCAGGGAAACTTCGGGAATATCCAGCCCTTCACGAAGAAGGTTAATACCGATGAGAACGTCAAACATCCCCCGCCGCAGATCCTGGATAATATCGATCCGCTCCAGCGTTCCGATATCCGAATGGAGATATTTCACCCTCACCCCCAGGTCCGAATAATAGTCGGTGAGATCTTCAGCCATGCGCTTGGTCAATGTGGTCACCAGCACTCTCTCATCCGCCTCCACCCGCTTGAGAATCTCTTCGTAGAGATCATCTACCTGGGTTTTGGCACTCCGAATTTCAACCGGAGGATCCAATAACCCTGTGGGCCTTACAATCTGTTCCGCCACCCTGTGAGCCGCCTTTTCCATCTCATAGTCGGCCGGTGTGGCCGATACAAAAACAGTCTGGGGTACCCGTTCCCTGAACTCTTCAAACTTCAGGGGCCGGTTGTCCACGGCAGACGGCAGCCGGAATCCGAACCGCACCAGGGTTTCCTTTCTGGACCGGTCCGCCTTGTACATGGCCCCAAGCTGGCTGACGGAAATATGACTTTCATCAAAAAAGAGGAGAAAATCATCATCAATATAATCCAGCAGCGTCGGAGGCGGATCCCCAGGTGCCCGTCCGGTAATATGACGGGAGTAATTTTCAATCCCGTTGCAATATCCGATCTCATTGAGCATTTCAATATCGTACTGGGTCCGTTCTTCCAGACGCTGGGCTTCCACCAGACGATTTTCCTTGTGCAGAAATTCAAGACGCTCTTTCAACTCGACAATAATACTCTCCACGGCCTTTTTCCGGGTCTGTTTTTTGGTGACATAGTGAGAAGCCGGATAGATGACTGTCTGCTTAAACTCCTGGAGTACCTCCCCCTTCAGAGGATCAATCTCACTGATCTCTTCAATGGTGTCTCCAAAAAAATCAATGCGGACGGCTCTGTCCTCCTCATAGGCAGGAAAAATTTCCAGGCGGTCCCCCCTTACCCTGAAGGTTCCCCGGTGAAAATCCATATCGTTGCGGGTGTACTGGATGTTGACAAACTTGGCTATCACATCTTCCCGGGAAATGTCCATGTCCCGATCCAGGGTTACCCTCAGGTCCAGGTAATCCTCAGGCGCACCCAGACCGTAAATACAAGACACCGAGGCCACCACAATCACATCTTTTCTGGCCAGAACAGATCGGGTGGCGGAGTGGCGCATCTTATCGATGAGCTCATTAATGGACGAATCCTTCTGGATATAGGTATCGCTGGAGGGAATATAGGCCTCTGGCTGGTAATAGTCGTAATAGGAGACAAAGTACTCCACGCAATTGTCCGGAAACAACGATTTAAACTCATTGTATAGCTGGCCGGCCAGGGTTTTGTTAGGCGCAATGATCAGACTGGGTTTTTCCACCTGGTTGATGATATTGGCCATGGTAAAGGTCTTGCCCGACCCGGTTACCCCGAGAAGCACCTGGTGTTTTTCATTGTCCATGACCCCCTGGGTCAGGTATTTAATGGCCCCGGGCTGGTCACCGGTGGGTGAAAATTCAGATACCAGATTAAATAGTCCCATTTGTTTCCCCTGTACAAAAATCCGTTTCCCGTCGTTTGCCGCTTATGTTATTACTAATGCTAACCTTAAGGCTTTCTGAACTCATATCAAGGCAGAAAGAAGGATCAATATACCACCAAACCCTTATAGAACCAATGCACCAGGAGAAGAAAAAATGGAAACAGTTGCAGTTGTAGGTGCCAGCCCTTTAAAAGACCGATATTCGAACAAGGCCATAAATCTGCTGAAGGAATACGGGCACACCCCGGTGCCTGTGGCCCCCAAACACCAGGAGATCGAAGGCAGCCCTGTTTACACGGGACTCGCAGATATTCCGGAGAATATTGATACCGTCACCATGTATGTGGGCGTCCCACGCCAGGAAAAAATCATTGAAGAGATTCTCAGGGTCAAACCCAAACGGGTCATCTTCAACCCTGAAACGGAAAA
>PIVQ01000673.1 GCA_003354055.1 Desulfobacteraceae bacterium
GAAGAGACAAAGGCACGTCTGGTAAACGCTGTGGGCAAACTTCTGTCCAAAGACGGTTTCAAAGGACTGGGGGTCAACAAAGTGGCCAGGGAAGCCGGGGTGGACAAGGTATTAGTATACCGGTATTTCAACGGTCTGCCGGGGCTTGTGGCTGCCTTCAGCCGGACGGTTGATTTCTGGCCCGGGGTGGACGAGCTCATGGGACCGGATCCTGAAAGGGTTAAAGCAATGGCGCCGGACGCCCAGGTGGCCCATTTTTTCAAAGCCTATGTAGTTGCCCTTCGAAAACGCCCCGTCACCCAGGATATCCTTGCCTGGGAACTGCTGGAAAAAAACGAATTATCCGAGCAGCTGGAACACATACGGGTCAGAACAATACTTGAGTTTTTCGAGGCCCTGGACAGGATTCCGAACGACCCAATCCTATCGTCCATTGTCATCCTGATGGGCGGGGCAGTGAATCATCTCATCATCAAGTCCAGAATTCATCCGGTGGTCGGCGGTATTGACATGAGAACTCCTGCGGGCTGGGCATCCATAGAGCAGGGAATAGACCTGCTGCTCAAAGGCATTTTCGCCCGGTAAGTTCAGCGGGCATTTTTTTTACCCCAAAAGTCACCAGCGGTGACAAATATATGGAGTCCATTATGAATACTCTCGAAAAGCATAAGGCAGTTGATTATCTCATGGCGGGGCATTCCTGCTCCCAGTCCATGATCATGGCATATTGCCATCAATTTGATATATCGGAGCAAACTGCTGCACGGCTTGCCACAGGCTTTGCCGGCGGTCTGGCCCAGGGAAACACCTGCGGAGCGGTGACCGGTGCCATCATGGTGGCGGGCTTAAAATTCGGCAGCGGAGTGGCCTGGGACCGTTATGCGAATGAATACTGCGCCTTAGTCACACAGGAGTTCTGCCACAGGTTCAGGCATCGGCAAAAAACCATTGAATGCCGTAAAATTTTAAAGATGAATAAAATCGACCCCAAAGATCCCGAGCAGATAAAAGGTCTCAGAGAGTCAGGGCTTTGCAAAGAAATCGTAACAGATGCTCAGGAGATCCTGGATCAACTGCTTGAGGAAGGGGTGTAAAACAAAAGGGGGGCTAGGCAGCCCCCCTTTAATTATCAATTAATTGCCTTGAGTACAGGTATCAGGCAAATGCTTTTTTAATCTTTTCCATGGCCCAGTCAATATCAGCCTTGGTAATGACCAGAGGCGGTGCAAACCGGATAGTAGTGGTATGGGTCTCTTTGCAGAGAATGCCCATCTGCATCAAAGCTTCGCAGATGGCTCTAGCACCGCCTGCTGTACCTTCTTTAAGCTCAATGGCGATCATAAGGCCGATGCCCCTGACTTCCTTGATGGCAGGATTTTCAATGGTCTTAAGCTGCTCCAGGAAATAGGCACCCATTTTTTCGGCATTTTCAATCATCTTCTCATCCACCAAAACCTTCAGCGCAGCCCTTGCTACGGCACAGGCCAGGGGGTTACCTCCGAATGTGGAGCCATGCTGCCCTGGCTGAAGAAGTCCCAAGACCTCATCATTGGACAAAACCGCAGAGACAGGATAGAACCCGCCGGACAGGGCCTTGCCGATGAGGGTAAGATCAGCCTGCACACCGGAGTGCTCTTCAGCCAGCATCTTACCGGTCCGGCCCAGGCCGGTCTGGATTTCGTCCAGAATCATGAGGACATTTTTTTCCGTACAGATGCGGCGAACCTCTTTGAGATAGCTTTTGGGCGGAATGATGACACCGGCTTCACCCTGGACAGGTTCCACCATAAAGGCCACGGTATTGGGGGTGATGGCATCTTCAAGTGCCTTTGCATCGCCGAAGGGAATGGTTTTAAACCCCGGTGTAAACGGCCCGAAATTCTGACGGGCATTTTCATCGGTGGAAAATCCGATAATTGACAGGGTCCGGCCGTGGAAGTTGTCCTTACATACAATAATTTCCGCCTGGCCATCTAAAACGCCTTTTGATTCATAACCCCATTTTCTGGCGCATTTGATCACGGTTTCAACCGCTTCAGCCCCGGAGTTCATGGGCAGCATTTTATGGGAATCGGTCAGTTCGCAGAGTTCTTCATAGAGCAGAGCCAGCTGGTCATTGCGGAATGCCCGGGAGGTCAGCGTGAGTTTTTCTGCCTGGTCTACAAGTGCCTTATGGATTTTCGGGTGGCAATGCCCCTGGTTGACTGCTGAATAGGCAGACAGGCAATCCATATATTTATTGCCTTCCACATCCCATACCCAGATGCCCTCACCCTTGGAAAGAACCACATCCAGGGGTTTGTAGTTTTTTGCCCCGAACCGGTCTTCAAGGTCAATTAATTCTTTGGCTTTCATGTGTCACATCCTTATATTTTCGTTAGATGATTTTACCCTATTTTTCATGGGGGGAACCCCTGTTTGGATCTCCCGGTCTTGATTTTACATTAAAACCATATTAATAGATGCCGTCAAACGATTTTAACACATGGGGTGGATGATTAAAACTCATGCAAGATAAAAAAAACAATACCCTGCCCTCCCTCAATGCCCTGCGGGCCTTTGAGGCAGCGGCCAGGCACGGCAGTTTCACCCTGGCAGCGGGAGAGCTGTCAGTAACCCAGGGCGCTGTCAGCCGGCAGATCAAGCAGTTGGAAACCCAGCTTGACGTAATTCTTTTTCACCGGATGCACAAACGCCTCAAACTAACGGACCAAGGATTGCTCCTGCTCCCCCCTCTCACCCAGGCCTTTGACATCATGACCCGGGCTGTGGAGAAGCTGAAGAATCAAAGCCAGGATCTGAGCCTGAAAATTCATCCCACCTTTGCCATCCGCTGGCTTATCCCCAGACTTCACGGATTTCAGGCCCTGTACCCGGATATCCGGGTCCGCCTCACCACCTCAAGTGTGAATGTAAATTTTTCCCATGAAAACTTTGATGCCGGCATCACCCACCTGGGAAGTGACATACCGGGCGTCAGCCGCGAAGAGATCCTCAAAGAGCAATTGGTACCGGTCTGCGCCCCGGCCCTTTTAAAGGGAAACCATCCCATAAACTTCCCTGAAGATCTTTGCCACCATACCCTGCTCCATAACAGCCCGGATTTAAAAGAATGGCAGACCTGGGCAGAACAGCGGGAAGTAGAAGGACTTTCCCTGGAACGGGGCCAGGTATTTGAAGTGGATGATGCCGCCCTCCAGGCAGCCACAGCCGGCTTAGGGATTGCCCTGGGAGATCTTTTCCTGATCCGGGACGAGTTAAACGCAGGCCGTCTGGTCGCCCCCCTGGGCCGTAGCCCAATCCGGACCGGTAACTATTATTTTTCCTGGCCAGGAGGCAACGGCGAAGCCAAAGGGGTAAAACTGTTCAGGGACTGGCTTAGGGACGCTCTGAATCTTTAAGGGATTCAGGTTCCGGCGGGTCCAATGAGTCTGCCGGGTTTGCAATATCCTCTATTTTCCGGCCTGAGAGCCTGCAGGCCAGCAGGGTGCAGTCTTCGTCTGCCAGGCAGTCGGTAATCCTTTGGCTGAGCATTTCCCCCACAGTGGTTTCCTCATCCACAACAACGGTTGCACCGGCGTCGGTCAGATCATCCCGATGTCTGTTGTACCTGCTCCGGACCACCAAAGAGATATCAGGATCCAATTGACGGATGGTCCGGATAGCCTGAATGGAAATCTTGGGATCCGGCACTGTAATCACCACCATGCAGGCACTGTGGATTCCGGCATGATGAAGAATCTCCTCCCGGGTGGCATCCCCCAGATGGATCTCAACCTCTTGCTGAGATGCAAACTGCCGGCTCAAAGGATTCACATCAATAATCACCGGCTGAAACTCTTTGGTTTTCAGTGTCTGCACAACATGTCGGCCAGCAGGTCCCAGCCCCACCACGATCACACGGCGGGGTCCCTCTTCAGGCGGAACCTCGTCGTGCGGCACAACCCCGGTACCTCCCCGTGAAAATATTGCCAGCACCCGGTCGCTCAGGGGAAGGGCCCAAATGACCATATAGGGGGTGGCCAGCATCAGCACAATGGTCACAGAGACAATCAGATCCATGGCGGTAAAGCCGAT
>PIVQ01001491.1 GCA_003354055.1 Desulfobacteraceae bacterium
GAAGACGGTGATGCCGCCGAGTTGGCCCACGCTCTGGGGGTAGCTGCAAAGGCACGTGGAATGAGTGAAGTTGCCAAATCAACAGGAATAACCCGTGAAGCCTTGTATAAAGCGCTTAAGCCAAATGCCAAACCTCGATTTGACACAATTAATAAGGTCTGTGCAGCCCTTGGCGTTCGCCTGGTAGCTCAGCCTGCCCCCCCCCATTGAACTAAGATCCATTTTTCAATGATGCCAGCGGGTATTTTTGTTTTTAGAACCTGATGTAAAATCCGGCAGATCAAACCAAGGTAAATTAAGGTGAGGACTATCTGCAGAACAAGGTCAGTTTTTCAGGCGCATGATAACCCAAAGACTTTCCCTGTGAGTCCATACCTTTTCTCGAATCTTAAAAGTGAAGGGTTCTTGCATATTCCAAAATAGTTCTCTGATGAAATTATTGTAAAAGATATTTTTGGTATCAATGACGAACCTGACCATTAAAAATCACATGCCGCGTTACAAACTTGCTGCACTGATTCGGCACTTAGGGTCGGGGAGGCCGGAAGGTGGCATAAAATTGCTGTTTTTTTAGATTGCCTTATTGAGCGGAGCTGAGAAAGTCGTGTTGTATGAGGAGCCACTGCACCGCAGTTTCACGGCTTTCCGCGGAGGGAAATTAGGCAATCTTAAAAACAGTGACAGCCGCCTCCGGCATCCCCGGCCCGGTGGCAGCTTTCTGAACCCAATAGAATTTCACCTGCGCCGGCCGCACCCAGAAACGTCTGAGGCCTTGATTCCCGGGTTCATATATGGTTAATCAGTATATTAGATAAGACTGTCGATAAAAGGGCTGTCAGATTCATTACCAATATCAGAAACGATTACGATGGAATAATTTAGGAATCGTTACAAAATAACTTGATCTAAATTATTTCCAAAACCCCTTAAATGGGTATTTTTACAAAAGACCCCAACTGGGTATTTTGAAAACAAAAGATCAAGTAATTTTGGAGCC
>PIVQ01000674.1 GCA_003354055.1 Desulfobacteraceae bacterium
CCGCCCAGAAGCATCTCTTCGCCCAGGTCCCTGGCCGTATCCTTGTTTACTTCAAATTTTTCCTTGATATGAGCCCAGTACACGGAGGTATCATCTTCTGCCTCCCGTTTGATTCTGGATAATGAGGCCGCGACATCTGCGGCTGCATTTCCCCCGCCGATGACCAGAACATTGATACCGATATAATCTTCCCCGTTTTCAATCTTTCTTGCCACGGTTTTTGCTTCCCCGTATATCCCAAGATCGTTGGGGATATTGCTGCCGAATGCCAGGATGATATGTTGGGTCAGGTAGGTGCCGGAACTGGTTTTGACCAGATAATCCGGGTATTGGCCTTCAATGGTTTTGAATTCTTCATTGTAACGGATGTTCAGATCCTGATCTATGGCTACGGCTCTTGCCTGATCAATATAGGCTTCCACAGGCACCCGGCTGTCCGGAGGTCTGACCTCGTCCACGGGAAAGGGTTCTGTATAGCTTTTGGGAATGGTGGGATAGACCTTTTTCCCTTTTGGATATGTGTCAATGATGCCCTGCATGGGATTGCTTCCCTTTTCCAGTATCAGATGGGAACGGCCCGCTTTTTTGGCCATAATACCTGCTGCCATGCCGCCTGGACCTGAGCCGACAATGAGGACATCTAATTTTTCCGCCATGATATAATATTCTCCTAAATACATTTCATATAGTAAAACAAAATTAATTTATCACAGTGGCTCAGTTTTTGTCCATGTATAATCAGGGCCTCATTCAGGAAAAAGCGGTTTTCAATGTCCTGAAATTGTGTCAGAAATATAGGGACAACTCCTGATAAGGAATGCTGAAAAGAATAAGGATGCCTGATATGGAAAATGATATATTGATCTACAATGGTGTGCTGGTGACCATGGAAAACGATTTTGCGGTAATCGAGGATGGGGCGGTGCGTATCCGGGACAATAAGATTCTGAGCTGCGGTTCCATGGATGATGTGGTGGGAACGGCGGCGGGAACACTGATTGACGCCCGTGGCGGAATCATCATGCCGGGGTTAGTCAACGGCCATACCCATGCGCCCATGTCCATGTTCCGGGGACTGGCTGATGATTTGCCTCTGGATGTCTGGCTGAACGAACACATTTTTCCGGCCGAAGCCACCCGGGTGAACCCTGACTCTGTAACCAAATGGACAGCTCATTCCTGTAAGGAGATGCTCCTGGCCGGGGTTACCACCTGCTGTGACGGTTATTTCCATGAAATCCATACTGCCCGGGCCCTGGCGGAATCCGGACTAAGAGCTATCGCCGGTCAGGGGGTGATTGATTTTCCTGCGCCCGGTGTGCCCGACCCTGCACAAAATATTGCCAATGCAGTGGCCTATGTGGAAGATGCAAAAAAACTGTCCTCCCGTCTGATGCCTGCAATCTTTTGCCATTCTCCCTATACCTGTTCAAAGGAAACCCTGCAGGCTGCAAAGGCGGCTGCACGGGATGCCGGGGTATTGTTCCAGATCCATGCAGCTGAGACCCGGAATGAAAGAGACATGATCCAGGGCTTTAACAGCCGGTCTGTCATTGCCTATCTGGATGAGTTGGGCATATTGGATGCATCAACCCTGCTGGTCCATTGCGTATGGGTGGATGAGGCGGATATTGAAATTATCCGGGAACGGGGATGCGGGGTGATGCATTGCCCTGAATCCAATATGAAATTGGCGTCGGGCATTGCCCCGGTGCCTAAAATGCTGGATAGCGGTATTGTTATAGGGCTGGGTACAGACGGGTGCGCGTCCAATAATGACCATGATCTCTTTGCAGAAATGGATACGGCAGCCAAGCTGCACAAGGTGGCCTGCATGGATCCCTGTGTCATGGATGCCGTGACCTGTTTGAAAATGTCTACCATAAACGGGGCCTGCGCCATTGGCCTGGACAAAATCGTTGGCTCCATTGCACCGGGAAAATTGGCAGATATCATTATTGTGGATACAGATAAACCTCATATGGTACCTATGCACAACGTCTATTCAGGCCTGGTTTATGCGGCCAAAGCCTCTGATGTCTCCTGGGTACTGGTGGACGGAATCGTCAGGGTGAAAGAGGGGCAGTTGGTCTAAAAAAAAATGCCGCCTGTCCGCCAGGGTCGGGACGGACAGGCAGCTGGATAATGTTTGCCAAGGAGATGGGGTTTGTTATTGAGAAACAACATCCTTCATTATCCAAAAAAGCATTGAAGGTTTTTTATAACCGTGGTCATTTTCTGTCAATTTTTATTTCTAATATGGACAAAAAAAATCTAAAAACAACCAGGACGAACCAAAAGTGACTTTGTTCGGGTGGGTTTTCTTGGGTTTGATCAGGGCCAACGTTATTCCCGGGTATTTTCCGGTTAACATCGGTTGGGGTTGTCTTGAGGAACGTTAACATATATAAGAAAGAGGATAAAACCAGTAGATCCAAAAAGGAGAGTCACATGCTGCAGCCGATATTTATCAAAGCCACAAGCCTGTCCGATGCCTGGTTCCAGACCCTTTACCAATGTGTGGAAAAAGGGCGGTCCTTTACCATTAACCGGGGATCTTTTGAAGGCCAGAAACGGTTGGAATTTGACCATATCACCATCCATATCTCACATCCTTCAAGTGTGCCCCTGCTGCCAAAGGTGAATCCTGCGTTAGGCTTTCCCGATCCTGTGGATGAGGATTACCTGGATGATTATCTGCCCTATCTCATGACCGGTGAGGAAAAAGAAGGGGAATCCTATACCTATGGTCAGCGGATTTGTAAATGCGACCTTGACTATCTGCCCTCTGACTATAAAACCATGACCGAAATTCTGATTCAGGAGCGGGAGGTCTGGGAGGACAGAAATATCATTATTGAGGAAGACGGCAAGTTCTACGTCAACCAGATGGAGCTGATGATCTGGACCTATAAGCACAAGGGGCCCCGGAACAACCAGATGATTCTCCAGGTGGGCCAGCCCTCTGACATGATTTTAATAGATCCTCCGTGCCTGAGACATATTGATACAAGGATCCAGGACGGTAAACTTCATTTTTTCCCCTACTTTCGGTCCTGGGATCTGTTCGGGGGATTCCCTGCCAACCTGGCTGCCATTGAAATGATGAAACAGTACTGCGCCGAACAGATCGGTGTTGAAAACGGTGATATCATTGCCGCATCCAAGGGCCTTCACATCTACGATTATGTATTTGAGATTGCCGAGGCCATAAGGGGCCGGTCCATGGATGAATTCAGGGAAAAATCAGCAGCTGCGGAAGATAGTTGATCGCCGGATGTTAACCGATATCAGCGGTATTTCCGTTTTTTATGAAATTTTAGGAGAGGGCCTGCCCCTGATCTGTATCCACGGGTACGGGGTGGATCATCGTTCCATAAAATCCGGTTTGGAGAAGGTTTTCAAGGATGTGGACGGATTCCAGCGGATTTATTTTGACCTGCCCGGCATGGGACAGTCCGACGCCCATCCCCAGGTCTTAAGTTCCGACGATATGCTGGAACTTACGTTTCAGTTCATAGATGACAGGATCGGTCCGGACCGGCCCTTTGCCTTGGCAGGATATTCCTACGGGGGATATCTGGCCCGGGCGGTAATGTCCCGGATGCAAGAGCGGATAAAGGGTGTCTTGCTCATTTGCCCGGTGATCCGGTTTCGCCGTCAGGGCAGGTGCCTGCCCGAATTTAAATGCTGTGAACAAGACGACGCCTTTATCAACAGCCTTACACAGGATCAATTTGCCACCATTGATCAATTTGTCACCATTCAGACCCGAGAGGTCTGGGATCAGTACCAGGCGCACATCCATCCCTCTTTAGACCTGGCGGATTCTGCCCTTCTGGACCGGATCCGGGATATTGAGTTCTGTGAAGACCCGGATGCACCGGAACAGCCTGCCTATGAAGGGCCCGGATTAATTCTCCTGGGCCGGTATGATGTCGCTGTCGGGTATGAAGATGCCTGGAAGATTTATCATCGGTTTCCAAACGGGGATTTTGTGGTATTGAGCCGTGCCGGTCATCTGTTACACATGGAGCAGCCGGAACAGTTTCAATTCCACGTGAAGGACTGGCTGG
>PIVQ01000080.1 GCA_003354055.1 Desulfobacteraceae bacterium
TCGGATGCTGCAGAGGAATCCGGCCATGATAAGCCCGGCTATATCTTATGTGACTGGGTAGATGATTTCATGGATACCCCGGCAGGGCCTGTGCCAAAGGTTAAAACAAAGCTGACTGTCAAGGACCGGATTGCAACTGCCCTTGTCCGGTGTGGTGTTCACCGGTACCAATATACGGTGGTGCCCGGATTATATGCAGTTGGACAGCCGGATGCCGGATCAGAGGTAATAGTAACCGCCAATTTCAAATTGACCTTTGATATCGTAAGAACGGAACTTGGCAGTATTAATGCCTGGATCCTGGTACTGGACACCAAGGGGATAAATGTGTGGTGTGCTGCGGGAAAAGGGACCTTCAGCACCAGGGAACTGGTCCATAGACTTCAGGATTCCGATCTTGGCAAGGTGGTGGATCATAAACGGCTTATTGTTCCCCAGCTCGGTGCCACAGGGGTCTCAGCAAAAGAGGTAAAGGCCCAGTCCGGATTCAGGGTGATTTACGGGCCCATCCGGGCGTCGGACATTCCTAAATTTCTGGAGAACAAAAGAAAGGCAGATCCTGAGATGCGGGAAGTGACATTCACCATTTGGGAACGGTTTATCCTGACTCCGGTGGAAGTTCAGATTGTGCTTAAGCCTGCCCTGCTCATGGCGCTGGTGCTATTCATCCTCTCCGGCATCGGGCCCGGGATATTCTCCTTTGGATCGGCATGGGTAAGAGGTTGGACAGGGCTTGGCGCCCTTACCGCAGGAATTGTTTCCGGGGCAATGGTCACGCCTGTGCTTTTACCGTTTATCCCGGTAAAGGAGTTTGCACTTAAGGGAATCATCACGGGATGTGTGGCTGCGGTGGTATTCTTGATGGCCTTGCCCACGGCCACCGTTAGTACCGGACTGGCCCTGTTTTTATTCATTGTCACCATCAGCTCGTTTCTGGCCATGAACTTCACCGGCACCACCCCGTTTACCTCACCTTCCGGGGTTGAAAAAGAGATGAAACGATATATTCCGGTTCAGCTGGCCTGTTTGGTGCTCTCATCCGGGTTTTGGATTTACGGGGCATTTTAATTTACAACAAGGATAGAGATATGAAAGAATTCAGACATTATGAGGACGTATCCACCCTGGTTCTGGATAAGGAACTTTGTGTCGGATGCACCCTTTGCACCCTGGTCTGCCCCCACCATGTATTTGAGATGGCGGACCGGAAGGCTGCGATTGTAGATTTCAATGCCTGCATGGAATGCGGGGCCTGCGTGAACAACTGCCCGTCAGGTGCCCTGAGTGTAAATCCGGGGGTAGGCTGAGCCGCTTATATTATCCAGGTCTGGATAAAAGGCGAAGAAAATGCTTCCTGCGGTGACGGCGGCTGCTGCTGATCAACCCTGCTTTTGATTTAACCGATGCAAACACCGGTCCGGAAATTCCGTGCCGGTGTTTGCTTGACAAAACCGTTTAGCATGTATACACTCAACACCATGCCAAATGAAAAACTAAAAATTCACGGGAAGTTCCAATCCATCATGGAACTGGCGCTGAAACTTACCAAAACCCCCAAAAGATTCGGAACAGACCATGATCTGTCCCACTCGGAGATCCATCTCATTGAAATGATCGGAGATAACGAGGATCTGAGTGTGACAGATATTGCCGGACTCATCGGTGTGACAAAGGGAGCGGTCTCCCAGAGTCTGAAACGCCTTGAGAGGAAAGGGCTGACCGGCAAACAACCAGACCCTGAAAACCGATCCCGGTCCCTGGTTTTCCTGACAGCCAAGGGAAACATGGCATACTGGGCCCATAAGCACTGGCATGAAACAATGGACGGCGGGTTCAGGCAATACCTTGAGGAACTGAACATTGAAGATACCCGCGTAATTGTAGAGTTTTTAACCCGGACGGAGGATTTTCTGGCCCGCAGGATTGAATCAGACGAATAAAAAAATTTAACCCAAGTGTATACGAACTAAACACCTATAAGGAGGAATTATGTACAATTCATCATTTAAAGGCGATGTCTGCAGCCACAGCCATTCCATTTTTCTGGACAATTTCATTCGCAGGATATTCCAGAATCCCAAAAAGATCGTGGGACCCTATATCAATCCTGGCGACACCGTCATTGATCTGGGATGCGGCCCGGGCTATTTTTCCATTGATATGGCAAAGATGGTCGGCAGCCAGGGCCGGGTTTTTTCCGTTGATCTTCAGGAAGAGATGCTCTCCAAGGTGGCCCATAAATCCGTGCTGAAAAACCTGACCGATATCATTCACCCCCACCAGTGTACCCAGGACAGTATCGGCCTTGCTCCGGAAGTTCAGGCAGATTTTATCCTTGCCTATTATATGGTTCATGAAACCCTGGATCACGGGGAATTTCTCTCCCAGGTAAAGGCACTGCTGAATCCGGGGGGCCGGTTTCTCATTGTGGAACCGCCCTTTCATGTGTCCAAAAAATTGTTTGAGCAGATAGCCAAGACAGCATTGGATACCGGATTCATTTTAAAAGAAAGGCCTTCCGGTAAGGGAGGGAAAAGCGTTTTACTGGGTCTTTAACCAGGTCGAAATCTAATTCTCCTTTACAACACCATGGCTCTTTTTGTATATTTAGCCAATCATCTAAATATACAAAAGAGCCCATGGAAACACCACTGACCATATTAAAAGCATTATCGGACAGAAACCGGCTCAGAATCGTTGCCGCCCTGCTGGACGGTAAGGAGCTATGCGCCTGCCAGGTGACCGAAATGCTCCAGGTCACAGGTCCCACCGTATCCAGACACCTTGCCCAGCTGACCCGGACCGGACTTCTGAATTCAAGGAAAGAGGGCCGGTGGATCTTCTTTTTCATTCCCACAGGGAATCAGAGTCTCTTATTGCAATGGATAGAAGGGCAGCTCAAAGACACGGACCAGATAAGAACAGATGCCCTGGCCTTACAGGAGATCCTGTCCCAAGACCCGGAAGTCATTTGCCGGAAACAGCGGGGCGAAGCCTGCTGTCCTTCCAAATGAAACCAAGAGGAAAAACAAATGCCCCATAAACTGAAACTCCTTTTTCTATGCACGGGGAATTCCTGCCGAAGCCAGATGGCGGAAGGATTTGCCAACCATTTGAAGGGAGATGAACTTGAGGCCTATTCCGCAGGGATTGAAACCCACGGGTTGAATCCCCATGCCGTCGCGGTCATGGCAGAAGCCGGTGTTGATATTTCCGGCCAGACCTCCCAGCTTCTGGATGAATTTAAAACCGTTAAATTTGACTATGTGATCACGGTGTGCAGTCATGCCCATGAAACCTGCCCCTGGTTTCCGGGAGAGGCCGAGGTGATTCACGTCGGGTTTGACGACCCGCCACAACTTGCCAAAAATGTTTCAAGTCAAGAAGAAAAGCTGAACTGCTACCGCAGGGTCAGGGATGAGATTTCATCCTATATAACGACCCTGCCCCAGGCCATTATAAACTTAAGATAACGACAGGAGGAAACCCCATGGCTTCTGAACGATCAGCCGGTTCAGACCGGAAAATGACCAGCTTATTTGAACGCTACCTCACCCTCTGGGTGGGGCTTTGTATCCTTCTGGGCATCGGTCTTGGAAAAGTCGCCCCTGATCTTGCCCGAACCTTAGACCAGATGTCCCTGACTGTAAACGGCGCACCTGTGGTATCCATCCCCATTGCCGTCTGCCTTTTCTTCATGATGTATCCCATCATGGTGAAAATTGATTTTGCAGCCGTGGTAAAGGCGGGTAAAAGCGGCAAACCGGTATTTTTAACCCTGTTGCTCAACTGGGGAATTAAGCCCTTTACCATGTACGCCATCTGCATTTTCTTTCTCGGCGGACTGCTTAAAGGGGTTATCGGGCCTGAAGCCATGGATATCGTCAAACTTCCGTTCGGTCTGGATCTGCCTCTGGGTGCGGTTCACGGTGCCGGCACCGTGGTGCTTCATGACGGAATTAAAATGCTTGAGGTTCCATTATGGCGGTCCTATCTGGCAGGCTGCATCCTGCTGGGGATTGCCCCGTGCACCGCCATGGTTCTGGTCTGGGGGTACCTGGCCAAGGGAAATGACGGCCTGACCCTGGTCATGGTGGCCATCAACTCCCTGACCATGCTGCTGCTTTACGGAATCCTCGGCGGCTTCCTGCTTGGCGTTGGCCGCCTTCCCGTACCCTGGCAGGCCCTGCTGCTCTCCATCGGGATCTATGTGGCCCTGCCCCTGGCAGCCGGTTTTCTCTCAAGAAAATGGATACTGGCAGTTAAGGGAGAGGAGTGGTTCAGAGAAAAATTTCTTCATGTCCTGACACCGATAACCATTTTAGCCCTTCTCCTGACACTTGTACTGCTCTTCAGTTTCAAAGGAGAAACCATCCTGGCCAACCCGTTGACCATTTTATGGATTGCCATCCCTCTGTTCATACAGACCCTGCTCATTTTCTGTCTGGGCTATGGGACTGCCCTGGGATTAAAACTCTCCTATGCAGATGCCGCACCTGTGGCCTTGATCGGGGCCTCCAACCACTTTGAAGTGGCCATTGCCACATCAGTAATGCTGTTCGGCCTCTCATCCGGAGCGGCTCTTGCCACAGTGGTCGGCGTGCTCATAGAGGTACCGGTCATGCTCATGCTGGTTAAAATATGCAAACGGACACAGCATTGGTTCAGGCCAGGGGAAGCCGAATAATGAATTCAGTGCCCTGATCCGGCTCAGATGTCACATCCATTTGCCCGCCGTGGTCTTCGGTAATGATGAAATAGGAGATTGACAGCCCAAGTCCCGTGCCCTTATTCACCCCCTTGGTCGTAAAAAAGGGTTCAAAAATACGTTTACGGACCGAATCATCCATGCCGGGTCCGTTATCCCTGATTGTCAGACAGGCCATATTCATATCTTGGAATGTTCTGACGGAGATGGCGGATTCAGAAGTGGCGGTGCCTGTACTGCCCATGGCCTGGGCGGCATTTTTAAACAGGTTTAACAGGACCTGGCGAATTTTTGTCTCTTCACACCTGACAAGTCCAAGATCCAAATCATAGTCTTTTGTGATCCGGATCTCTTTAAAATCATATTGTTTTTTCAACTGAAAATCATTTTCCGCCAGTGCCAGGGTTTTATCCACGATGATATCCAGTTGCCATGCCCCTTTTTTATTGGGAGACTTTCTGGAAAAACTGAGCATATTGTCCACAATATCCGCAGCATTCTGACCCGCAACCACGATATGATCCAAATACTTATAGATGCCCCGGTTACGGGCATATCCGTTGATCTTTTCCAGCCGGATGCCGGTCTCCCCTGCAGCCTCTTCATTGGCAGGGATGCCAGGTGACAGACGACTTTTGATCAACTGGGCATTGAGCATCATTCCGGCCAGAGGGTTGTTTATCTCATGGGCCATCCCTGCAGCCAGTCCACCCACAGAGAGCATTTTTTCAGACTGAAACAGCAGCTCACGGGTCCGGGTCTGTTCTGTCATATCCCTGACAAAGGTCAGTATGGCCGGTTTTTTTTCCCATTCAATAACAGAGGCATTCACTTCAAGATGATAAATCCTTTCTCCACCATTTACCCCCCTGATTGCAAAATGTCCCGGTACCTTTTCATCAGGGACATTTTTCCCGTATCGTTTCAATATTTTCCCGTGATCATCCGGATGAATAAAGGTTAAAAAGGAAATGCGGCCAAAATCTGATTTATCCAGGCCGGACCGGTCGAGAAACATGGGATTGGCATATAAAATTATACCCTTTCTCACAATACAGATGCCGTCTGCTGAATCTTCAATCAACTCTCGATACTGAGACTCGGACTCCTTTAACGCAGCCTGGACCCGGATCCGGCTTTTCAGTTCTTTTTGATAGGCCATATTGGTTTTGGCCAGTTCCTGCCACTGTTTTTCAATGGTGGAATATGCCCGGGAAAACCGCTGGTATAATAATAGGGCCTGAGAAAAGATAAAAACAAAAAAACCAAAGGGTAAAAGATGCCCCGTACTGATTATCTGTCGGGTATAGAGAATATCATTGACAGCCGCTACCGCAAGAACAAGAAACCCACCTAAAAATATCAATGAGCCCTGACGGTTTTGGAACACAGCCTTAGCAGTTATCCAGGCACCATAGACCATCATGACCAGTGTCGTCAGCTGAAACACAGGCATTGAGTAGGTCAGCATGGGCAGAGGGCTTACCATTACAAACAAGAGGAAAAAACCTGCTAAAATCAGATTGACTAAGACGGCTGATTTGGCCACCTCTTTGGGAAATAATGCCCGAACATAAAGTGCAAACAACGGCAGGATAAGAAACAGGGTGATATACACCATTAAAATCTCTACCCTGAAGCTTAACCCCGGTATCACCTGTGATAAGAATCGTTCTCCGGTGGTCATCATGCGAATGGCAATCAAAAAATTGAACAGGGAAAAATAAAGGGTAGACCGGTTACCCGTCCGTGTCAGAAAAAGCCCGAAATGATATATCCCCATAATCAAGATACTTCCCAGGAGGAAAAAATCCCAAAGGATATTTTTTTCCCTCAGCCATTGGACATCCGGGGTCAAACCAAGACGGACCGGTTCCCAGGCACCTCCCTGCCAATGATGAAAGTTGGATACATGGGCCACAATATCCAGCACACCTTTCCGGGGGCCAAGGTCTGTAACCTGGGGACGATAAAGGGGGAGGCTTTCTTCACGGGTCTTCCCGGGCGCACCGGATGCAACCTGCTTGATTCCGTTCACGTAAAGGGTATACGCCGTTGCCATATCCAGGAGTTTCAGCCCGAGACGATGGGCGTCGTCCGGAAGCAATACCCTGAGATGGTAGGTGGCATATCCTGAGCCTGATACTTTTCCGGTTTTTGTCTGGAATTCATTCCAGTGCCCCGGGACCTTAATCATTCCCGAAGGTATGGGTGGGGTGGGGGCTGAAAACCGGGAAGGCGGTACCATTTGCTGCCAGTAAAAGGCCCATTGCCCGTTCAGATTCACGGTTCCGTCTTTGGGAAAATCCCATTGACGTAGATCCAAAACACCGTTAACGGAGATTGGAGATATTTTTTGCTGCCTGCACCCGGATGAGATAGAAAAAGTAACCAATAGAATTAAGGTACAGGTCCCGTAGATCAAATTTCTCATCATCTATTGCCTGCCAAAATTATTTTGTCCCGGCATGATATACACCCAAATCCACAGGAAATCAATCACTTATGGCATGGGGTGCAGTGAATTATTTTTTCCGACCTGCCTGTCACCATTTTTAGTTGATATATCCACGATAAGTTTGACTTCTAATCAGCACCCCTCGTCCCCTGTCAACTCAAAGTCGCCCATGGCCGGATGCATGAGAGATTTTTTAGATCCCAAGCCAAACGTCACAACCGCGACAATGGTTGATATTGTTTATACCAATCGGCAAATAAAAACCTAACCCACTGAAAAACATAAAAATTTTATTACTCATTTTTCCTTGACAGGCCTTTAGAATTATGTTTTTTCTATTGGGAATTAATAAAAAGAGGAAGCTCATGATTTTTTGCAAAACAGACAGATTTTATTTTTACTTTTGGTATTATTTTTATACCCATCTGCCTGTATTGCGCTGATATTTTCTAAATACCCCAAGCCGCAGGCAGACACCGCCTGCGGCTTTTTTTATTTAAAGTTTCAGGCAAAAAAAGACCTGCAAAGGAATTGCCATGAAACCGACCTATGATGTAAACGTCGAAGAATTCAAACCCCTGACCTCCCCGGCAGTCATCAAGAAAGAACTGCCGGCGAACGAAACCGCAGCCGCCACTGTTCTAAAGGGCCGTAAAGATGTAGAAAACATTCTTAATGGTGAAGACAAGCGCCTTCTGGTGATTGTCGGCCCCTGCTCCATCCACGATGTCAATGCCGCCATGGAATATGCCAGGCAGCTAAAATCCCTTAGAGAAGAAGTCAAAGACAAAATCGAATTGGTCATGCGGGTTTACTTTGAAAAACCCAGAACCACGGTGGGATGGAAAGGGCTAATCAATGACCCGTTTCTGGATGCCAGTTATAATGTGGACCAGGGTCTGCGCCGGGCCAGGTCCCTTCTGATTGATATCAATGCCATGGGAATTCCCACGGCGACGGAAATCCTGGATCCCATCACCCCACAGTACATTGCCGGCCTTCTGACCTGGGTAGCCATCGGAGCCAGAACCACGGAATCACAGACCCACAGAGAGATGGCCTCCGGCCTGTCCATGCCTGTGGGATTTAAAAACGGAACTGACGGCAGCCTTACCGCTGCCATCAATGCCATGCAGGCAGCAGGGGCACCCCAGCATTTCTTAGGTATTGATCCGGACGGCAAATCTGCGGTGGTATCCACCAAAGGAAATCCATACGGCCACGTTGTCCTCAGAGGCGGCCCCACCCCCAACTACGATCCTGTCTCCGTCGGCAAAGCTCAGGACAAACTCAAGGAAAAAGACCTTATGGATTCTGTCATGATCGATTGCTCCCATGACAATTCAGGCCAGAAATTCAAGGGCCAGTCCTTTGTATTCAAAAGTGCTGTGGACCAGCGCCTGGACGGCAATGACAAGATCATCGGTTTGATGCTGGAAAGCAACCTGTTTGAAGGCAACCAGAAGTGCAAGTGTAACGGAGATGCCTGTGACCTGAGATACGGTGTTTCCATCACTGATGAATGCATCTCCTGGGACACCACCGTAAGCCTGATCCGTTGTGCCTATGATAGGTTATAATTAGAGCCCGTCAACACTAAACGCCTACCAGAAGACTGCTTTTCTTCCCGGAAAGCAGTCTTCTGGTAGCGGCGGGTCTCGGTAATGCATCCTTCCCGTTGCAACCGCGATACCAGGTCGCTCTTTCGCGTCCCTTCCAAAATCATCCGTTTTCACTCCACCCTCTCTGAAACCAATTTTCTCTTTAATTTCAGGCGCCTAATATTTTAATTTTTTAAATTTATCAGCTGGCACAGGCTTTGCTCTTCTTTAGATCCCGGAAACCATAAAAAACTGATTTCCCGATGATATTGAATTTAATGATGTGGAGACCAAGATGAAACGAGCTGTGTTCGTAAGCAGGGATAAAGATCAATTTGTTGAAGTTGAGCAGATGCTGACCAGGAAAGAAGTGAATATTGAGTGGACCGGAACCGGAAAAGATCTGTTATCCCTGCTTTCGGATGCCCCTAAAAACTATGGGATTGATTTGGTGATCATGGCGGAAGACCTGCCTGATACCGGTGCCAGATCTCTGGTTGAGGCAGTCATTATCCGGAGTCCGTTTACCCATTGTGTGGTATCAGGCACCATGGATAAAAATGAATTCCACGATACCTACGAAGGATATGGCGTATTGATGCAATTGCCCGATAGTCCCGCAGAAAAGGATGCCCTGAAGCTTGCAACCCATCTGGATCAACTGGCCGGGCTGAGTTGCTGATCATGAATCTGCCGGGGAGAATCATCCAATGATTATCAGCATTGCCAGCGGAAAAGGCGGAACCGGAAAAACCACCGTGGCCACAAACCTCAGTGCCAGCCTTGGGGCAGACCTGACGCTTCTGGACTGTGATGTAGAAGAACCCAATGCCCACCTCTTTTTGAATCCTGAATTAACGGAAAAAGATAATGTAAATGCCCCGGTACCGAAGGTAGATGAAACCCTTTGCACCTATTGCAAAAAATGCAGGACCATCTGCCGGTTTGGCGCCATTGCCGTTATGGGTCAAAAAATTATTACCTTCCCGGAACTCTGCCATTCCTGCGGGGGATGCACGCTGGTCTGCCCTGAAAATGCCATCACGGAAACTGACAGGTTTATAGGTCAGGTGGAAACCGGCACATTATCCCAATTGGCCCAATTATCTAAACGCTCAGGGGCCGGGTTTGCCCGGGGGATTCTGGACATCGGCCAGGTCATGGCACCTCCGGTGATCAGACAGGTCAGGACCCATGAAAAACCGGATGGGCTGACAATCATAGATGCCCCTCCAGGTACCTCCTGTCCCGTAATTTCTGCCATGAAGGGGACGGACGTGGTGGTTCTGGTCACGGAACCCACTCCGTTCGGGCTTCATGACCTGGTCCTGGCGGTTGAAGCGGTAAAACTTTTGGGCATCCCCCATGGTCTTGTGATCAACAGGGCCGGGATAGGCAATGACGAGGTCAAAAATTACGCAGCCAGGGAAGGACTGCCCATCCTAATGGAAATTCCATTTGATAGAAGAATCGCCATGGCCTATTCCAAAGGAGAGCTTCTGGTTCATGCCCTGCCGGAGTATAAGGAAAAGTTTCTATCCCTCTATCAGGATATCACAGCCCTGGCCGACCAAGAGACTCTGAAAAGAACCGTGACTGAGCCAATGATGCGGAGGGTTGCCCAATGAAAGAACTGGTAATTTTAAGTGGTAAGGGCGGCACGGGGAAAACCAGCCTGACAGCGGCATTTGCGGGGCTATCCTCAAATATGATGCTCTGTGATGCAGATGTGGACGCGGCTGACCTTCATCTGATCATGACCCCGGAGATCCTTGAAGCCCATGATTTTATCGGCGGTAATGAGGCTGTCATTGATCCGTACAGATGCTCAGGATGCGGCCAGTGCATTGAGGTCTGCCGGTTCAATGCCGTGACAAAAGCCCAGTCAACAGACAGCTTTCTCGTCGATCCTATTGACTGTGAAGGGTGCGGAGTTTGCGTGGACCTCTGCCCTGAGCAGGCCATTGACTTCCCCAGGAAGACCTGCGGCCAGTGGTTTTTTTCCCATACCCGATTCGGGGATATGGTCCATGCCCGCCTGGGTATTGCAGAAGAAAATTCGGGCCGCCTTGTGGCGCTTGTCCGTGAAGAGGCCAGAAAACGGGTCGCGGCAGATCATATAGATCTCCTGCTGACAGACGGTCCTCCGGGTATCGGCTGCCCAGTCATTGCCTCAATGGGCCAGGCCAATGCCATTCTCATTGTTGCTGAACCCACAGTATCCGGCATCCACGATATGGAACGGGTCGCCACTCTTTCAGCCCACTTTAAAATCCCGGCCATGGTCTGCATCAATAAATATGATCTGAACCCGGACCAGGCCCGGGCCATTGAAGTTATTGCCAGGAACAAACAATTGGATTTAGTGGGTATGATTCCCTTTGACCCGGCATTTACCCAGGCCATGATCCAGGGAAAATCCATTGTGGAAACCCATGGAGACTCACCTGCGGGAAAGGCAGTCAAGGATATATGGCAAAAGGTAATGGATAACGGGTCTATGAAAAAAGACCGACTTTGCTGAACAGATGAAATAAAAATCATGTGAACAGCCGACGGATACAGTCGGCGGATATAAAACAAATACAACAAAACGGAGTATATAAAAATGGAAAACGGTAGAATTGCCATTCCCTCCAACGGAGAAGGGGGACTTAGCGGCACCCGGTCCGGTCATTTCGGACATTGCGACGTATTTACCTTTGTGGATGTCAAAGACGGAAAAATTGAAAATGTCTCCACTCTGGCCAACCAGGAACATGTCCAGGGCGGCTGCATGGTCCCGGTGAATTTGCTGGCTAAAAACCGGGTAAACGCCCTGATCGTGGGCGGTATCGGAATGCGCCCCCTCATGGGCTTCCGGCAGGTGGGTATTGATGTATACCACGATGATCAGCGCCCGGAAATCGAACCGGTTGTCATGGATCTCATCCAGGGAAATCTTACCGAAATCCGCAATGACCAGGTCTGTGGAGGCGGTGGCGCCCATTAATTTTTACACAGGATATGAAAAATGAAAATCGCCGTAACATCAAAGGGAAAAGATCTGGATGCCCTTGTAGATCCCAGGTTTGGCAGGGCAGCCTACATCATTGTGGTGGACACAGACACCCTTGACTTTGATCTCATTGATAATGAAGAGAATAAAAACGCCTTTAAAGGCGCCGGTATTCAAGCCGCAGCAGCCATCTGCGACAAAGGAGCCCGGGTTCTTCTCACGGGGTTCTGCGGGCCCAATGCATTTAAAGCCCTGTCTGCGGCAAATGTCCGGGTGGTCAATGATGCCGAAGGATCTGTCCGGGATGTAATCCGGAACTTTAAGGACGAAAAACTCAAGTTTGCCACAGAGGCCAATACCCAGGGACATTGGTAATCCTGTCCTAAGGATCGGCTCCAAAATTACTTGATCTTTTGTTTTCAAAATACCCAGTCTTATAAGGGGTTTTGGAAACAAGTTTCTGCCCTTCAGGGTATTTAGATCAAGTTATTTTGTAACGATTCCTGAATTTGATAAAGCCCTGTTCTGGTGGCACCTTTTTACCCCTATATACCCCCCGTCTCATTAAAAAAGGTGTCATCTGCACAGGGCTTTATCCGCTGGGCTTAACCATTGGCTCATTTCCGTTTATTGACACTGTTTCAGCGCCTGTGGTACAAGAGCACTTATCCTGTCACGGTTAATACAAACAAGGAAAAACATTAAATGGAACTCACCGATATCTGCCCCCTGTCCAGATGGGAAACTCTGGAAAACGACATCTTTGAAAAGTTCAGCTTCCAGGGCTCTGTATTCAACCCTGCCGGCATCAGGATTACCCAGGTAAAAAACTGGAGCAACAAACTCTGTCCGGCCATCAAGGCCACGGAAAAAGGCCAGAGTTATATTTGCTCAGTCGCCCATATGAACATGACCGCCATTGCCAAAAATACCCGGAAAAGCATGGAAGAAGAGTGTGATGCCGGATTTACCAAAATCGTGGTTCCTATTTACCTCAAAGATGAATTTCTTGGGGTAGCCGGCGGCTGCGGACTGGTTGCAGAAGATGGAGAGGCAGATACCTTTGCCGTTACCAAAATCGCAGAAATGGAAGAAGCCCAGGTAGAAGATCTGGCACGGGACCTACCCACCATATCCTCTGAAAAACTGGCCGAGGCCAGAAACTTTATCCAGGATCAGATCGCACAGATTCTTGACGATCACAAAAAATAAGGATGGATCTCATCAAAAAAGCATCAAAACCTTCAGCCTTTGACAAGCGTATCAAACGCAGGGTATCCGGACGAGACCATGATTTTTTTGCGGTCTGCCCGCCCGGCCTGAGAGGTATCTGCCATAAAGAATTAATCGCTCTGCCGGACCGTCTTACAAAAGACCGGATTACACCAACCACACCGGAAATCAAAGAGCTCACCCCTCTGCCCGGCGGCATCCGATTTGTTGCACGCCTTGACACGGCTTGCCTTGCCAATGTTTTCCTGGGCAGTCCCACACGAATCCTCATGCGGATAGGAGGCTTTAAGGCAGAAAATTTTTCAAGTCTTGAACACCATATCAAAGCCATTGACTGGGAGTTGTTTCTGCCGAGCAATCTTGAAAATAAGCACCTGAATATTCAGGTCACCGCCCGGAAGTCCAGACTCTACCATTCTGATGCCATTGCGGAACGGGTCCGTCCCCTGATTCTGAACCATTTAAAATATGTTCGGGATCATTTGCCCAATCACCCCGAGGATTCAACTGTGCCCAGTCCCTCACAAACCCTGATGATCCGGGCCGAGGAGGACCGGTTTAAAATCTCTCTGGATATGTCAGGCGCCTCCCTGTACAAACGGGGGATTAAACAACGGGTTGTCCAGGCACCGCTGAGGGAAACCCTGGCCTATGCCATTTTAAAAAATATGAACCTGTCCTGTGACGATACCCTGGTAGATCCCATGTGCGGATCCGGAACCTTTTCCCTTGAGACTGCCATGCTCCAGGCTGCCGTCCCCCCTGGCCTGTTCAGGCAATTTGCCTTTGAGGCCTGGCCCGGATTCCGGGAAAAAGGATTCAGCCATGCCAAAAAAAAGATACAGGACAGTATAACGCCTGTGGCATCGCCCCGCATCTTTGCCTCGGACCTGGACACTGCCGCAATTAAAAATTTAAAGAGTACCCTTTCGATCCATCCGATTTTCGAATCGATATCTGCAAACAACCTTGATTTTTTCGATGTTCGCCCCCCGGATGTCCCGGACGGGAAAGGGGTAGTGGTTCTGAACCCGCCCTATGGCAAAAGATTGGGGAAAGGCATGGATAAAGCAAAATTTTTTAAAGCGATCGGAAAAAAACTCTCCAAAGATTTCAAAGGATGGCGGGCCGGCATCATCTATCCTGAAAAAGACCTGGGCCACGACCTCGGACTGAACCTTCGGCCCATGACCTTTTTCCACGGCGGTTTGGATCTATATGCGGGAATCGGTATTATAAAATGAGGGGTATGAAATCAAAATGGATTGCCCTATGCACAGGATTAGTTCTGCTTCTTCCCATTGCTGCCTGGGCCGGTGGCGTGGACAACAGCATTTACAAGGAACTGCTGGCAAAACATGTAAAAAAAAACCGGGTTAGTTATGACGGATTCAAACGGGATGAAGCTCTGCTGGATAAATATCTGGACATATTGAGTGCCGCAGATCCTTCCACCTTTTCCCGCAACCATAAGTTTGCCTTTTATATCAATGCCTACAATGCCTTTACCATTAAACTCATCCTGAGCCGCTATCCTGAGATCAACTCCATCAAGGAAATTGGATCATTTTTTTCAGGACCCTGGAGTAAAAAGTTCATTTCCCTGGATGGCTGGACCGTGTCTCTGGATCATATCGAGCATGAGGTCTTGAGACCTAAGTTTAACGATCCCAGGATTCACTTTGCTATTAACTGCGCAGCCAAAAGCTGCCCGCCCCTGCTCAACACGCCCTATGAGGGTGATATTCTGGAAACCCAGCTGGACACTCAGACCAGGGTTTTTATCAATAGGTCGACCTTTATGAAAGACAACACCCTTTATATCAGCAAAATATTTGACTGGTTTGATGATGATTTCAACGACAATCCCCCACTGTTCATCCGGCAATATGCAGGAGAACAATTGAAAACTAAGATAGATGCGGCCGGCTCCGGAATTAAAATCTCATACCTTCACTACGACTGGACCCTGAACCGGCGATAAGTTCTAATTGGCGCAGACAAGGTTGCCAAAGCGCGTCAGCAATGCTGCTGAATGGGGAGTTTCTTCCAGACCCCGGATCAAATTTTCAGGGTTCTGTCCTTCGGAACTGACAGTCTCAGCCAAATGCTCAATATAGCCCCGCATTGCCCGAATAGAAAATTCAGGATGGAATTGAACCCCCCAGGCAGAATCACCGATTCTGAAACCATGGTGAGATTCAAATGCATTTTGCGCCAGAAGCACTGCATTTCCAGGTAACTGGATTACAGACTGGGAATGTACCACATGGCCTTTGAAAGTTCCGGGCAGATCTTTGAACAGGGAATCCTGAACACTTTCAGGAAGACAGATAATTTCCGTGGTTCCGATCTCAGTTCCCTTAGGGTGAAAATCTGCTGTACCACCCATGGCTCTGGCAAGGATCTGGTGACCGTAACAGATGCCGAGTACAGGTATTTTAGCCTCAACCAGCTGTTTTGTCCAAACTTCCAGGGTCAGACTCCAGTCCAGATTCTGGGTCACCATGGCGTGGGCTCCGGAGATCACCGCCCCCCTGACAACAGAGAGATCAGGCAACGCCCCGCCATTTTCAACATCAACCACCTCAAGAAGAGAGTTGTCCAGGCCAAGGCCATTGATGATCCAGTCTTCAAAATCCCCTTGTTCAGCCGCCATATCCGGGAAGGTTGACCCTGCCTTAATAATAAACAGCTTCGTTGTCATTATCGGTCTCCATTGTCAAAGCGGCAGTTCACCTCATTGAGAATAACGTCTTCAATGGACGCAGCCACCCCAAGATGGCGGGTAATACTGAACTCAACTGCGGGGTAGGTCGTCCCGGCCTCTTTTACCAATTCCGGAATATCGGTCAGGATATGGCTGCCGGCTGAAATAAAAAAGGGGAATATCACGATCTTGTCAGCGCCTTGCTTTACGGCATTATCAATCACATCGGGCAGCAGAGGATCTGAAAATTGTAAGAATCCATGGTCTACCCGATCAAAATTGGGTTTAGCTTTGAGATTTAATTTTTCAGTCAGGGCTGCAACTTCCTTGGCAGACTCTTTTTTCCGACTGCCGTGTGCAGCTATGATCAATACCTTCACGATTGGGTCTCCATTCAGATTTTCGGTTGATCTCTAAAAGAGATCAACGTTCCATTAAAGGGCAATAATAGTATTTACGTAGAATAACACCCCCTAACACTTTGGCAAGGCACTGTTTTTATTTTTAGAGATCAAATATTGACATCCGTTGAGATGATACCTATAATTCGAAACATGTCGAACTCGGAAACCAATATATTTCACACAGATCAGGTGGACAAATATTCAGATATTTTCAAAGCGCTTTCCAATCCCAACCGGCTGAAAATACTCCTGGAACTTGCCCATTGCCCCGTTGGCAACGGGAATTTCACCACCAATGATGACAATTTTGAAAACTGCCAGCAGGAGTTTGCCAAAATGCTGGGACTTGCACCTTCCACGGTATCCCATCATTTCAAGGAGTTACGCAACGCAGGATTGCTGAAGGTTCGAAGAGAAGGAAAAAACCTTATGGTTCAAGTTAACACCGAGGTGTTGAATTCCATTAAAGATCTGTTTTAGAATTCACCCTTTTTTTACTTTTATAGTTCGAAAGTTTTCGATATCTAAATCTAACAAAGGAGACAAAATGAAAATTACCGCCATCATGGGAAGTCCGAGAAAAAACGGCGTGACCTCACGGATTGCAAAAGGGTTCTTAGAGCAAGCAGAGGCCAAAGGAGCACAAACCACGTCCTTCTATTTGAATCAAATGGATTTCAAAGGATGCCAGGGATGTCATCTGTGCAAAAGCAAATCGGATTTCTGCGTACTGAAAGATGATCTGACACCGGTACTGGAAAACATTGTCACATCAGATATCCTGGTCTTTGCCACCCCCATCTATTTCTGGGATGTCACCGGTCAGTTCAAGTGTTTTTTTGACCGGACCTGGTCCCTGGTCAAACCGGACTATACGACCAATCCCCATCCGGTCCGCATGGAGCCCGGAAAGAAGGCATTATGGGTCTCCAGCCAGGGAGAAGTGGAAGAAAAATACAAAGAGGTCGTTGATAAATATACAGGATTTCTGACCATGTTCGGATGCGAAACTCATTCCATCAGGGCTTTTGGCATGGAAGACGGCCCGGATCAGGAAATAGGGACTTTTTTGGACCAGGCCAGGAGTATGGCAGACCAATTGGTCGGTTAGAATAATTATAGTTTAATATCCGGAAGGGCCGACGGAAGTGCCGGATCCGTATCCTGGATCTGATCCGGCACCGTATTCGCTCCTTTCCCCCCCGGCTCTGGTGTCACGGCCCACCACCCTGATGGCAGCCTCTCCTGTGACCGGGCAGACATGTTCACAGATCCCGCAGCCGATGCAGCGCTCCGCGACCACATAGGGTTGTTTCACCATCTTTTGCTTTCCATCGGTATCTTTGATCCTGATCTCATCAAACTTGATGGCCTTATTGTGCACCGGGCAATGCTCTTCGCATACAATACACCCTTTTTTCTCGGCCCAGGGCAGGCAGCGGTTTTTATCGAAA
>PIVQ01001492.1 GCA_003354055.1 Desulfobacteraceae bacterium
TCGGTGCCCAGGCCTCTTACGGCATTGATATGAAATATGTCCTCATGGCTCCCATTTATGCAATTCCCAAAGTGCTGAAGAAACAGGGTATTTCCGTAGGCGACGTTGACCTTTTTGAAATCAACGAAGCATTTTCCGGAACGTCTGTCGGCATCAACAAAGTGCTGGAGCTGGATCCGGCCAAGGTAAATGTCAACGGCGGTTCCGTGGCCTTAGGGCATCCCATCGGTGCTTCCGGCGCCCGGGTACTGACAACCTTGCTCTATGAAATGGAAAAACAGGATAAAAAGACCGGTCTTGCCTCCCTCTGTCTTGGCGGCGGAGAAGCTGTGGCACTTGTGGTGAACCGCTGATTCGATGAATCGGTAGGAACGGTAAGTTTTATACAAAAATTTGAATTGAATTTCATGTTGACGGAATTAAGGAGAATAAGATGGATGTAAAGACATTTGGCGTGATCGGATCCGGTCAGATGGGCAATGGAATTGCCCAGGTTGCGGCAGCCGCCGGACTGAACGTGATCATGAGCGATATCAAAGAAGACTTCTGTGAAAAGGGCATGGCCACCGTCGCAGGTTCCCTGGGACGCCTGGTGAAAAAAGGTAAAATGGAAGAGGCCGACAAGGATGCGATTCTTGGACGCATCAAGACCACTACGGATCTAAAGGATATGGCTGAAGTGGACTTTCTTGTCGAAGCTGCCGTGGAAAGAGAAGATCTGAAGTTCAAGATTTTCAGGGATCTTGATGAGATTTGTCCCGACCATGTAATTTTGTCCACCAACACCTCATCCATTCCCATCGGCAGAATTGCGGCCCAGACATCCCGGCCGGATAAGGTGATCGGTATGCACTTCATGAATCCGGTTCCCCTGATGAAGCTGGTTGAGGTCATTAAGGGTATTGCCACCTCCGAAGAAACATTTAAACTGACCTGGGAGTTGTCTGAGAAGTTCGGTAAAACCCCGGCAGAGGCCAATGATTATCCCGGGTT
>PIVQ01001493.1 GCA_003354055.1 Desulfobacteraceae bacterium
CTTGGCATTACCATCAGCAAACAACTGGTTGAGTTAATGGATGGAGAGATCGGCCTGATCAGCCGGGAGGGGGAAGGGACCATGTTTTGGTTTACAGCTCTGTTTGACCGGCAGTCAGCGGACGGAACTGAACCGGATCAGGTGCATACACCGGATGCCTCTACTACGCCCCTACCGGAAAAAACTGCTGATCAATATAAAATCCTTCTGGTTGAGGACTATCCCACCAATCAAAAGGTGGCTATGGCTTATCTGAGCAGCGGAGGATTTCAGGCAGACCTGGCAGAGAACGGAAAAGAGGCGGTTGAGGCATTCAGGAGAGGGACCTATCACCTCATCCTCATGGATATTCAGATGCCTGAAGTGGACGGTTTGCAGGCTGCTGCCGCAATCAGAGAACTCGAAGCCCTTTCCGGAGACAAGAACGGGGTGCACCGGGTGCCGATTATCGCCCTCACGGCCCATGCTACGAAAAAGGACAGGGAAGACTGCTTTGATGCGGGTATGGACGATTACATCACCAAGCCCATACAAAAGGCGGAACTCCTGGCCAAGATTGATCTATGGCGGCAGCAGAAACCGGTCGGCCCTGAGCGGCCTTTGGTACCTGCTTTCGGGACTGAGGTCCCAATTGATTTTCACAGGACAGTGGAAGAGTTCGATGGTTATGCCGATGAGGTGATTGAACTGGTTAAAGAATTTGTTCTCGATGTGGAGCGGCAGATCCGGATCATGACAGAAGCCGCAGCCACGGGTATTCTGGAAGTCATCATAAAAGAGGCCCATTCAATAAAGGGGGGAGCTGCAAATCTCAATGCCGTCCCCCTGTCATCTGCAGCAAAGAAAATCGAAGACATAGCACAGAGAGGGGATGCGGATGAAATCCCCCAGGCCATCTCCGACCTTGTGATACAGAAAGAAAAAATGGTGGTCTGGTTTCAAAAGATAAGCGGGATATAATGGATGTCCTTTGGCCCTGGCCCAAATAGAT
>PIVQ01001494.1 GCA_003354055.1 Desulfobacteraceae bacterium
GAACATTCTGGCACCGCCGGCACCGCAGCACATGCCGTTTTCCTTATTCCGGTCCATTTCAACCAGACCGCCGGTATTCACGGTTTCAAGCAACTGCCTGGGAGACTCATAGATATCGTTCCACCGGCCAAGATAACAGGAGTCGTGGAAGGTCAGCTTACCGAAATCCTTTGGTTTTACCTTTAGTTTGCCTTCCTGGATCAGCGTGTTGAAATAATCTGCATAGTGGACCACTTTATAGTCGGCCCCGAATTCAGGATACTCGTTTTTCAACGTGTTGTAACAATGGGGACAACCGGTAAGAATAAGGTCGGGCTTGTACTGGTTGATGGTCTCCACGTTCTGCTGAATCATCATCTGACCCAGGTACTCATTACCGGCCCGTCTTGCCATATCACCGTTACAGGCCTCTTCAGGCCCGAGAATACCGAAATCCACACCGGCCTTTTTCAGAACACGGGCCGTGGCCTGGCTGATCTTCTTGCCCCTGTCGTCAAAAGACCCGGCACAGCCCACAAAGTAGAGGACCTTTGTATCCGGTTTGTCCATCATCAGGGGCACATCCAAATCTTTGGCCCAGTCCGCACGGGTGTCAGCTGAAAAGCCCCAGGGGTTGGCCTGGTTTTCCATGTTGTTGAAGGTTTCCTGCATTTCAGCCGGGAAATTGGCCTCCATGAGGACCTGGTGTTTTCTCATCTCAAATACAAAATCCAGATGCTCGTTGCTCACCGGACAGATGTTTTCACAGGACCTGCAGGTGGTACAGGACCAGAGGACATCGTCCGTAACTTCGGAGCCTTCCCGCATCAGGGCCAAGACCTCATCCTTTTTATTATTTCCTTCCTTGTCAGAGAGCAACAAGTCTGCCTGATCCAGAAGATCCACCTTGAAATCATGGATGATTTTCTTGGGAGAAAGGGGTTTGCCTGTGCTGGCTGCAGGGCAGAGTTCTTCACAGCGGCCGCACTCGGTACAGGCGTAAAGGTTGA
>PIVQ01000675.1 GCA_003354055.1 Desulfobacteraceae bacterium
TTCCGAATTATAAATTACATCCCTGCTGTGAGACGGCGGCACAAGTTCGGGATAGGAAAGGCGGTTTGGCAGAATGGGAAAACAGCCGTGGGCAACCGCCTCCATCACGGAAATACCGAAATTCTCCTGGATGGCCGTACTGACCACCACCGTACCTTTGGCCAGCCAGGACCTATAATCTGCAGCAGACGGCTGGAATCCCTCAACCAGAATCTCGTCCTTAAATTCCTCTTTAGCCTTTTCAAACACCTTTGGAATAATTTTGTACTGCTCGCCCAGGAGTGCCAGATAGAATGCCACCCCCTTTTCCTTTAACCGCCCAAGCACCCGGAAAAAGAGATCCGGATTTTTGTCAAACTCCCAGCGATGGTTCCAGACTACCAGAGGCCGATCCAACTCAGTATCTCCAAACACAGGATTCAGGTCAGCAGGATACCTGCATCCCGGATAGAGCACATCTGTCTTTTCTTCAATCTCGTCCAGCATCCATTCGGGACGAGTATCCGGCATCTGCTTGACCAGAATCCGGGCAGCCTTGAAAAAATCATCTCTGTGAAATTTTGAGTTAAAAGCCACCGCATCAGCTGCAAGGGCTGAAATAATATTGGTAATTCCCAGATGGGAGTCCCTTTTTTGATGGGGTCCCAGGGGATAGGACAGCTGGTTTTCATGGAAATAAAACACCACTGGGGGACATTTTTTTCCTGCCAGGCCTTTGAAATCCGTCAGATCCATCATATCCGTTGCAAAGACCAGATCATAGGCAGAGATATCCTGAATCTGCCGGAGAAAATAAAGGGAGGCCCCCCGCATCCGCCACTTCCAGAATCTGGGCGGCAGGGTCATCACCTCTATCTCATGGCTGGAATGTTCCGATAATCCGAGGGCAAAATCTTTGTGGGATCCGCCGTAAAAGGGTTCGAGGAATAGTATTTTCAATAATAGTAATCCTTGTAGTAAATTCTGTTTTTTTATCCTGTTCGGTCTGTCGGGTCAATGAAGAACCGAACGCAGACAGGATTTTTTATCTCCACCCACTTATGTTGACAAAAGCCGGCACCTGTCCTAAAAAGAATTAAACCTATTTCAAAAAGACAAACTGATGCCGAAATTCAGGCAGAAATCTACATTTCAGATATGCTCTGCGGTGTCATCTATCCTAAATCAAGCCATTTACCACGGGCGATTATTGCGACAGCCAAACACAACATGTATGTGCCGCGGAAGAATGAAAGTAAAATGTTCAGTGGGAAATATCCAAAAGCACTGCCGGATACATTTTATGAGTGGTTCAAAACAAATATGAAAATCGAGTACGGACCGGATGCAGGAGGTAAGCCCCAGCACACTGCGAATGTGTTCGGCTACAGGGATGTGCCTGGCATGTCCAAGTACGATGACGACTGGACCTTTGACCTGCTGCTGGTTCAGTCAGCAGATAAAGACCTGGTGACTTTTGCACTGAAACACGGCGCATTTTCATCTCCGAATATAAAAGAATTTAACCAGATGAAATCTAAGGGAGGTTTCCATAATACACGGGATTACGACCTGATCCAGCTCGGATATGGAAAACAGACAGACCGGCAAATGTCGGCGGGTAGCGATTTGGCCTACCGTCTTACCGGATGGCACAGCCAGGATATGATTGCACCCGGGGGCTGCGACGTAAAACAGAATGATACCCGGATGAGCAACGGCATATATAAAAACGTCATACTTGTGACTGCCAATACAAATTCGACAACCATGGAAGGCGATTCAGGTGGTGCACTTTTTATAGTCCCGAAAAACCAGACTATGTTGTTCATTCCCATTGGCGTAACGCTGGGTGAGAACTACAGCACATCAATCATTATCACCGGCTCTGCAACCCAGAACAATGCAGCCACATCCACCAGCGGGGTGGACAAAATGTTTTTCTGATCCCATATGGAGTCAAAAGAAATATGCCATACTGAATAACAAGTCGTCTTGTTCGCTTGACTTGCCGCCGATCATATGAAAGATTTAATACATCGTAATTCACAACCGTAAACTCAGGAGAAACGTGCCTTGATTATCAAAAAAGTCTGCATGCTCGGTGGCTATGGTGTGGGTAAAACAAGCCTTGTCAGTAATTTTGTTCATAGTATTTTCAGCGAAAAATACCAGATCACCCTTGGGGTCAAAATCGACAAGAAAACTGTTGAATTCAACGGCCGGGAAGTCAAGCTAATGCTCTGGGATGTTGCGGGCGAAGAAGAGAATTTTTCCATCCCCCCCACCTACCTGAAGGGCTCAGAAGGATATCTGCTGGTCATTGACGGTACCCGGAAAAGCAGTTATGAACAGGCCCTTGATATAAAAAAACGGGTGGAAGAAACTGTTGGGGAGATTCCCTTTGTTGCTGTGGTAAATAAAAGTGATCTCACTCAAGAATGGGAACTTGGCCAGGATATCATGGATGAGATGACAGCCAAAAACTGGCAGGTCATTAAAAGCAGTGCAAAGCTTGGCACCGGCGTAGAAGAGTCCTTTACCGCCCTGGTGGAGCAGATGCTTTCCTGATCTCCATAGGGTACCTCTAAATCAAAAAGACTCCTATAAGTCGATAATCGTACCGGCCCTTGCAAACTCGATCTGTTCGCGTCGCCCCTTGGAGCCCCGGGCAAGGGCCTCATCAATCCAGTTGCGTTCAGACCATTCCCGGTTGGGATCATGGTGGCCGATATAAGTGTGTTTAACGCGGCAGTTCAGGGCCATTTCTTCCACATCTTCTATGCAGCTGTGGCCCCAGTCGATACGCGGCACCGGTGTTGATGAACCGATTCCGGTGTGGCCGTCATATTCCGATCTCAGATACTGGCCGTCCCTGTACATGGCATCCGCATCCATGGCAAGTTTAACCAACCGGGCCTCGGCTGCATCGCTTTTTTTCTGTTCTGGCACATCCGGATCGTCCCCATGACGCAGTTCATGGTCGGTGCAGTAAATAAAGGATTTCCCTCCGTGTTCAATCTTATAGGCCAGACAAAGCGCAGGGTGGTACACAAAAAATGCGGTGATCTTTGTGTCACCGATTTCAATGGGTTGTGTCACATCATGCAGCCCCCAGTGAACGCTCTTGTTCCTTGCCGTCACAACCGGATCTGCCATATCACGGATTTCAATGCCTTTGAACTTGGCCGGCATGTTGCTGAAATTGATGGGTGTTTGAAGTCCCATGACATCTTCGGGCACAAACTGGGAAAAGATTCCCAAGTAGGAATTTAAGGAGTACAGATACTGATAGTTGCCGTGGATCACAATGGTGTTTCTGGGATCAAAGCAGACGCCAGCCTGATCAAACCCCTCAGTGTGGTCAAAATGGGAGTGGCTTCCGAAGATATGAAGTTCCCGCTTTTTTTTATCCCCCCATTTGTCCTGAAGGTCTTTGGCACAGTTGCGGAATCCGCTGCCGCAATCCAAAACGATATCGTATCCGTCAGCTGTCTCTATATGCATACTTGTGGTCCATCCCCCGTAGATTCGCGGCTGGGCCACGCTGAATCTTTCCCTATACTTGAGAAGGGTCTTTCGATTAATTGGACCGCCAAGATAATCGGTCAGCGAACTTGCAAGCTGGTTTTTGTCATTCATTTTCCCGGACAGATCCTCAAATACCAGCTTAAGAAGCTCAAAATCCATAACTTCCTGAAGTGCTAAGGTTTCGCGTCGCGAGGGAAAGGTGGACCCACTGCCCTGAACACCATAAAATCGAATACGAAGATTTTTGATTGCATCGCTCATTTTAAGATATCCTTTCAACAAGACTCATTCTGATATAAAGATGTCATACCATGTTTTTTGATTCCCAAAAAGGTATTTTCAAAGTGGTGACAAAACCAATACAAAGAACAGGGCGATCAACGGTCACGAAATTTGCGCGGGAAAAATCACCAAAGGGGTTCTCAGTTTTCGCAACGTCCCCCGCATCAAAGATTCTCCCGTTCAGCTCTTTTGACAGATAAATACCATATGACCTGCCGGGAACTGATCCTCTTCCATCAAAATAATCTT